>WSZW01000178.1 GCA_013139905.1 archaeon | reverse complement strand
TATAGTGATGTAATTCTTACAACAAATATGACTATGCCAGTTGCAACAACTGATGGTTATGATGAAGGTACATTTTCACTTACCTGTAATGCATCTTGCGAGTTTGGACAATGCAGTGATGTTGTTATTTATCCTCAGTATTGTACTGGTGTTGGTTGTACGGATTTTATTAATATGCCTATAATTTCGTCAAATCTTACTACAAGTAATGCTTCTTATGATGCCGGAAATATTTCAAATGGTGCGACTAAAGGTTTTTATTTTACAATTACTGAAAAAGAACTTGGGAGTTATATTGTAAGGTGTAATTCTACATCTTCAAATTCTGATGCAAATGTTTCTGATGAAACCGAGTATGTTTTAGTGTCTGTAGTAAGTCAGACTAATGTTGAATACGAAAATAAGAATACTTATAGTGTTTTAGAGTATGAAACTCTTGATAATGTTACTTGGATAAATGTAACTGTTGAAGCGAAAAGTGCAAATGCGTCAAACGTAAATACGACACTTAATATACTTAATACTACAAGCGGAATTGCGCTTTGGGGGCCAAATGACAATAAGGAATGTGCTTCTATTTTAGAGAATGATACAACTTGCGAGGTTTCCTATGATAACGCGTCGTATGGTTATATAATACCTGAGAGCGAAACTGCCGGTATATACAAGTTTAATACAACTGTTATCTGGTCTGGTACCTCATCTGAGAATTCGTCAGTAACTTTTAATATGTATAATATTCCGGAAAATGATTTAACGTCTCAAACCGACCCAACTCCATTTAAATTTATAAAAGGGGGGAATGGGATATATAATTTTTCAATACATAATCCTTGGAGTAAAAATTTAACTTTGGTAAATGTTTCTGTTAATTGTCCATCTGCAACCGGTATTGTATGTAATTGTACTCTTGTAGGGCAAACTTTTCAGGATTATTGCGAGATTGGAAATGTGACTTCTTTAGATACAAAGTATGCATCATTTAATATATCTACCACAGCAGGAACGCCTGTGGCAAATTATGATGTGAATGTTACTGTAAATTATACTAATCCGGGTAATCAAGCACATCTGTGGTCTGAGGTTCAAAATAAGGTGCTTGAGATTCAGAGTTCTGAAGATCTTATTGTTGCTGTATATAATGCTCCGTCAAAGGTTACGAGAAATAATAATCAGAATATTTACGGTAAAGTGACTTATTTGGGGGCTACTAATAAGACGAATGTATGGCTTAATTGGTCGCTTCCCACACTATGGTCTAATATTACCGGAAATCTGACGCAGTATGTCGGAATGTTAAATTATAGTAATACTTCCTGGAATAATATAACAGCATCAATTAGTCTTTCTGCACATTTAGGTCAAAAAAGAGTTAATTTGTCATCAAATTCAACTGAAGGCGGATATGATGAGGATTATGCGTTTATTGACGTTTATGCAGATACTGTGTTTTATAATCTGGATGTCTCAAATATTGACAATCCATCAAAACCGTATGATCCTATACGCGGTCAGAATATAATGATAAAGGCAAAATTACGATACGATAATAATACTGTAATTGTTGGAGAGACTGTAGAGTTTTATGATGAAACCGCTAATATTTTGATGGGAACCAATGTTACTGATTCACTTGGGTGGGCGTATTTGTATTATCAAGTACCAATAACATCTACTACGGGCAATCATACAATAAATGTATCTTATGATGGAAGTTCTGCAATATATACGAATTTTGCAGAGGTAATAACAGAGATTAATGTACATGATATTCTTACATTGTATAATGTCTCTTCTTCATCTGATATTGTTGGAAATGGTTATCCTGTAAGTTTAAGAGTGAATATAAATGATACTAATCAGATTGAAAATGCTATTGCAGATATAAATCATAGTGTTTATGGTGAGGTTTCTTATCCTATGACACTTATTTCGGGGACAAATGAATCGGGTATTTGGGAATATAATTATACTGCCTGGCTTTATGGAACATATAGTTTTTATGTATGGGCGAATGATACTTTTGGATTATCTAATGATACATCTGATGATATTCGTTATTTTAATGTTTATTCAAATTTATCGATAAGAGCAATTACAGATAAAATTCAATATGGTTCTAATGAAGATGTAAAAATAATTGCGCATGACTGGTGGAATGCATCGTTTAATTATCGTGTTCCTGTAACGGTATCAAGCACAAGTTTGGAGACTGATGTGCTTATAGTTGAGACTGTAGATTTTACAACGAATCTTTTAAATCTTGGAGCGCCCGGAATGTCTTTAGATAATAATTCTGTTAGGGTTATTGAATGGAATGATACTGCAAGTGTGAATGTGGAATTAAATTCAAGTTTTGTTGAGACTCCGTCGCAGGAGATTGATCTTTGGGAGGTATCGCAGGATACGCCTCAGTCTGTTGATTTTACAAACGGGCTTAATTCTACGGCGAATACTTTTGGACCTGTTGGTTCTAATGATGGCTGGGATTGGGCCGGAAGTGTTTATGGACTTTCATCAACTTGTGTTGTTTTTAATAATGCGGATGTTGCAACTGATGATTTGATTAGAATTACAATTGGAGATAATTCTTGT
>WSZW01000136.1 GCA_013139905.1 archaeon | reverse complement strand
AATTTCAAGAATGTATAGTGAATTTGCACGTGCATGGGAAAACGGAACAAAATACAACGAAGAACTTGCAGCAGAACTTTATGTTGTAGAACAAATACATAAATTAGGAATTGATAATCCATTTTTTTTGAGTAAAATATAGATGATTTTATGGATACGACATACGCAGTTGATAAATCTTGGATGAGAACAAAACCAAAATCAACAGGAATTGGTCCAGAAACAAATCCATGTTTGCTTGTTGGAGGGCGATATGGTACTGCTGATATGATTCCAAAATTCGGTCCAAATGCAACATTTCAATATATTTTGAATAGTCAGGCAATGGCAATAAAAGTTCTTTCTGAAAATTATCCTATCATCGTACCTCCAGAACACGCTAAAATACTTGTCGACACTGCAAATCTCGACCACATAAGTCCGCAAAGGATACGCGAAATAGAAGCGGACACACATCATGATGTAGTCTCAATAAATAATGCGTGGGAAGAAGTCGTAAACGAAATATACCCTGCTGCTTCTTCACACATCAACAAAGGACGGACAAGTGCAGATAGTACCGAGACAGCAAAAGCACTCCAGCTTAAGGAATCCACAGAAATAATAATAAATTCTCTTGAAAATTTAAAAGATATCATTCTTGAAAAAGCTATGTCGTGGAAAGACATACCCTATATGGATTTGTCACATAGATATGATGCACTTCCAACTACTGCGGGAAGGCCGCTAGTACATTATGCAGAAATGTTACAGTCAGACATAGATAAGTTATATCAAACCTATCAAACATCTCTTTTTGGAAAATGGGGCGATGCAACTGGAAACCACCACGCTTTAACTTCAATTGATGTTGATAATCCGGAAGAAATAGAAAAAATGTACTGTGAGGCATTAGGTTTATTATGTATGGATGCACCCGCACAAACTCCAGGAAGGGAGTATCTTTTTGATTTTATAGAGGCTTTGGGGCGAGCTTCGGGAACTATGGCAAATATTGCGACATATATTGCAACGGGTCGTGGAGATGACACTAACACATTCATAAATGTAGCTCCTGGGAAAAAAGTAGGTTCTTCTACGATGCCCCATAAAACAGTAAAAAATGGTAATCCTTCGAAGGAAGAACAAACTATGTCATATGATAATATGTTAGGAGGGTTTATAGATACGGCACACAGATCTATAAGGATGGCTTATGCTAGAGATTTGTCAAATTCAGCATCAGACCGGATAATGCATGAAATTGCATTTAAGTGGGGTGATGAAGTAATAAGAAACCTTGCAAAAACGGTATATTATACTAACTTAAATGTTGATAGAAGTATTGAACGTGTTGAACGTTCTTTCGGTGTTGTAACTTCATCACCACTTATGACTCAGCTTACCGACCACCGAAAAATAGAAGAACCACTTTCAAGAAAAGAAGCCCACGATTTAACGGCAGAACTTGCAAAAATAGCATGGGATCAAAAAAGACCATTTATAGATGTTCTTGGAGAAAACAAAGAAATAATCGAACGGCTTGATAACGAAAAATTACGAAAAATAACCAATCCATTAACCTATATGGGTCAAAGTAAAGAAATAATCCAAACAGTCTATGACAAATATCACGGACAGCACAAATTCGCCGATACACAACAAACTATATAACTTAAAGGCGCCAAAAATTAATTAAGAATTAATTAGGTAATGTAATTATGGATTTTAAAGTGTTTATTTTTGTAGCAATTGCAGCTATTGCAGCTATTGCTGGCGTATTTGATTACGTTGGAGAATCAAATCCCAACATGTTTAGCGGAGTTTCGAATTTTCTTGACAACCCGACCGGATTTGTAACTGGTTATTATAAGGAAGACATACCACGAACCGTGGATTTTAGTGCAAATCTTACATTTACGGGAGAAAATTCATTATCTTTTGATTTTAGAGAACCGGTAGAAGTCATGCGCATCGAATATTTTAACATAGATAATACATTTAACATAAATGGACTATCCATTAGTGCGACAGAAAATACAATTTTTGAAACCAGAAACTTTAACGGCGAGTTAGTCAGATCTAACGATGCCACATTTAGCGGAACTGCAAAACAGATTCGTCTTGACAAATCATTCTTAAAAGACGAAGAAAAAGAAATTAAAATTTCTGCGAACAATATAACCTATGACTCTTTTGAGCTTATTGGTATTCCACAAACAAGCATTACATTACCAAAATCTTCAGGCAATATGATGATATACAATAACGGAGATACCGTCACATATGCAATATCAAATAAAGAGATAGATTTTATCACATTTAGCGGAAATATGAAATTCACTAGACGGGGTGTGGAAATAACGGGTGTCGGAACCATAAAAACAAGCACACTTACAACAAAAATAGATTAAAATGGTATTTTTATGAATGAAACAACGATAACATCAACTATAACGCAAATCATGCCAGATATGTGGATAAGCATAATAATATTTGGGCTTTTTTTATTCATTGCATTTTTCATACTAAAAACAGTTAAAAATCTTATTTTTTCAGGTATTTTGGGAGCTTTATTTCCAACAATAGCGAATAAATTTTTAGGTATGTCCATTTCTTCTGATTTGACAAATACTCTTAATTTCGCATTAATCGGAATGGCACTATATTTGGCATATATGGTTTTAAGTATGCTTTATCGTTCTTCAAAATTAGTATTCAAATTGTTTGCATTAGTAATTTTGCCATTAAAATTGCTTGGTGCAATCATAAAATCATTTTTCGGGTCATTCAAAAAGAAAGACAAACAAAAAAATAAAGAGAATAAAGAATAATCTTATTTTTAGTTAATAATATAATTAACAATATAAGAACCACGCACAAATAAATTGTTATGACGCCAAAATTGTTAAAAACCAGAGATTTTAAAAATATATATTCTACGCAAGCT
>WSZW01000104.1 GCA_013139905.1 archaeon | reverse complement strand
CGTTAGTTGATGATTTAAATTTTAAATAATCGCCACTTGTTGATACTACCATATCGCCATTTGTAGTCCATCCAGCTGTAGAATCTTTATCAAAAAATTCTTCAAAAGTATTTGCTCCTGAACTTGCAGTACTTGCTCCGGCATTTCCGTAATACAAATAGATGTCTTTTGTTGCGCTTGCTCCTATTGTTTTGACTTCAACCCATATTTTAGTTGTGTTGGTATTCATGCCGGATTCTATCCAGTAGTCTTGGGCTACGCCTGCCAAATCTGCGAAAATTATATCGTCACCGTCTGCCTGCATTTTCCCTGCAGTTACTAAAGCGGCGGTGTCGAGAGTAAAAAGTACTTGGAAGTCTGTTAAAGCTGATGCTACGTTGTTGGTTACCTCAATTGCTCGTCTATAATCCCAGTTTGCGTTATACCATACCACTAATATTACCCATATTTCAAACAAAAAGTCATTAGTATAATCATAAGTTGTACCCAAATATAATAATTTTGAATTACCCCCATCATATCCTCCGGGTGTATGTGCCGACCAACTAAGATAATTTGAACTGTCCGCATCTGGTGTTCTTATGATTATCATGTATTCTGTTGATGGTTGTAATTCATAAGAGGTCATATTTATTGTGACATATCCCTCGAATGGTGTTGTTGGGATTGTTGTTGTTTGTATTGTTCCTGAAGATAAGACGTTACCGGTTGGGTTTCCAGACACATCCATTGCTTTAATTTCTATGTATGCTGTTATGTCTAAACCCGCTGTACGAAATAATGATAATTTTAAGCTATCTATTATTTGTGCTACGTTTGTTCCAACCGCACCAATAGTAAATGATTGTGCTGCGTAATAATCTACACCATAAAAATTATATTGTGAATTATAGCTAGCGGTATAATATTCGCCCAGAGTAGCCATAATTCACCACCCAAATTATGCTTGGGTGTTAGATATTATACAGACTGCTTTTGGATTGGTTAGCTGTGTTACGCCCATTTCGAAAGCTCTGATTGTGTATTTGATACCCTCGTCGTATATTGTTAATACGGTTAATGGTGTTACTGCTTTCCATGTTCCGCAAATTTTCGGAATTAACATAAGTGCAAAGTCTGCTTTCACGCTGTTTGTTTCGACTATTGTTACACCTAGTAGACCGCCAATTTGTCCGTTTTTGGTTACGTCTGCTGTATAGAATTGTCCCGCATTTCTGATGTTTGAGTTTCCCAATAGGTTCGCGGCGTCTGTAGGGCTCAAATATAATAGTGCGTTTCCGTTTGGCGTATAGTTTTGTTTCTTGATTTCTGCCAAAGCGTTAAGAATATCTTGGATTGGGTCGCGATTTGCGATAGTTGCTGAATCCCACTCGTAACCTGCTGCGATTGCCACATCATTAATATTTGCTGGTGTAGCATCCCATGTTTCGGATAGTACGTTTAAGATTTCGTCGTCTATTGCTTTTACAACACCTTCTGAAATTCTGATAAGTGTTCTTGAGATTATATCGAATGCGTCAGTTCTTGCATCTTCGTAAGATACAACACCTTCCAAACCGTATTTTTCAATATATGCGGATTGTTTAGTCCAGGTTGGTTCTGCATATGGGAATTTTGCCAGTCTTGGAATGCCTTTTATGCCTGCTGTTGCTCCGGCTGTTAAAGGGGTTGATGTTTCCTGATAATATGATTCAGTCCATGAACTTGAAGAAGATGTCATAACTGCGTTTTTCGCTGTGTATCTTGCTAATGCCAACCCTGTTACCATTCGCTCAACGTTTTCAGCTCTCAAAGTGTTTTGTCCTGTAGATTCTGCGGCCATAATAATTACTTCCTGATTTTGACTGCTACAACTTCATTTGCTGCTGCAGTTTCTAATACTAAGCCTACGTGTTCTGCTGTTGCTAATGCTCCGGCTTCATCTGATGTTGCAACTAGGTTTGCGCCACCTATTTTACAAATATCACCGAGTGTCATTCCGGCGCTTGAGTCTGTAAGATCAAAGATGCCGTTTGTATAAACGCCTATTTTGGTTGCGCCATCTGTTGCGGTTTTGTCTGTTGATGCAATTCCGACAAAAATTTGACCTTGTGCGGAAGTTGCGAGAATTGTTCGAGGGTCAGAAGATAGATACATTAGCGTACCTTTTGTTATCGCTGTTCCAGCGGCTACGGTGTATTGAACAACATCGCCTTCATTTCCAAGTAGTTCGATTATAACTGCTTCGTTTGCCATGAAAGAGATATTGTTCGTTGGTGTTTATATGTTTTTCGACGATTGTCGATGTTAGATTATTTTTTCAAGACCGTCAATACATCCGCCAAAAGATTCCATTAGTTGGTCTTTTTGTTTTTCTTTTTCTGTTTTTTCTTGTGGGGTACTGCTCATGGCCAGGCCCTCGGATTGTATTTGTGTGTTAAGAGATTCCATTTTGGTTATTTTTTGGTCTATCGCTTGCTCTCGTTTTGTTAGTTCGTCCATTCGTTTTTCGTAGTCTGCCTGAGTTTTTACGGCGTCCGATTCTTTTGATAATGGTGTGTTATTGTCTAGTGGTTTTTCTCTGCTGATTATTGGTGTTTGGACTTTTTCGTTTTTGTTTCCCAATAAATCCTTGATTTCTTTGATGTCTTTTTCTGTTTGTGTTTCTTCACTCATAGCGAATCCCCTCGTATCTTACATTTTCTTTTGCTTTGGATGTTCTACCCATCCAATAACCAATTATGATTATAAAACTTTGGTGTAGTGTTGGATTTGGTATGCTCATTATTTCCGTAACAACTAACCCTGATGTGATAATTATTGATAGAATAAGCATTGCGGTTTTACATCTATGTGAATGGAATACTTCCCAGAATGTATCTATTTTGTAGGGGTTATTTCTTATGATTTGAATCCCCTTTAATTTTCCATTTGTTGAAGTCTTTTATATTTTCGCAACAATAGTTCCCACAGTCACAGATTATTTTTATCCTGCAAATTAATTTTTCTAAATATATGTAACTTGTGTATGCTAATAGTATTATTAATGTTATGAATCCAACATATTCAAATATTATATTTAACATTAAATCACTTCTTTGCATCGTGCTTCATCTGCATGTTATTCATATTTCTTTCTTTTGAGATATCTTGTTGCATTGCAGGTTCTAAGGATGCAGGGAACTCCAGGTTTATCTCAATGTCTAGTTGTGCTTTAACCTGTTCTTCGATGAAACGTTGTCCGCCCTCTATCATTTGTTGGAATGCCAAGTATAATATTTTGGATGATGCCTCTGTAGTGTCTGAGCCATGACCGAGAATTATTTCCGGGACTCCGTTTGCAATTATGAATCTTCGTTGTAGTTGATGAATCCATGGAATAGGATCAAGTGTTGAGTATTGGGGTAT
>WSZW01000115.1 GCA_013139905.1 archaeon | reverse complement strand
AACATGTTTGCGGGTGCATAGTTCGTCATTTCATCAAAGCTGATACCTCTTCCTTTTGAGGTGCTCATTTTTTTCCCACCGATTGTGAAAAATTCGTATGCATCTCCGGGTTCTGTTCTTGTTGATGGGTATGGAGCCGGGTAGTCAAATACTTCGTCTGCAATTGCGATTGCAACTGAACGGGAACCGCCTTTTGAGAAATGGTCTTTGCCCGCAGTCTCCATTATGACTCCTTGTGTTGGCCATTTTGCTGCCCATTCGACTTTCCATGGGAATTTTCCGCCACCGTTATATGGGCTTTTTTTGCCTTCATGCCCACAACCTTTTGCCCAGGATACTAAATCTTCTGTACATTTGTATGTGATTATTTCTTTTTTGGAATCCCAAGCTGTTACTAGTGTTGTTGCAATTTTACCGCATTTGTCGCAAATTGGATTAAATGGGAATCGTTCTGTTCCAATTGAACCTTTTCTTGAGAATCGTGCGTATATTTCCTGGATTTTTTTTGCGTTGTCAAGCGCTATTTTTATTGTGTTGTTGAATTTGCCGTCAATATAGTCTTGTCCTGTGCTTGCAAGGTCGCATTCTATGCCGAATTCTTTGAATTTGTCGGTGCATAGTGAGAAATAATAAGTTGCGTAACTTTCGTATCCTTTAACGGGAGATGGTATATTTCTGAAAGGGACACCTAGATATTGTTTGTATTTTTCAAAATCTAGATAGTTAGGTACTTTGTCAAATGGATCCATGTCATCTGACGAAAGGGTGAATTTTGCGTTTAGACCGCGGTCTCTTAGTGCTTTTGCGACTGCGTCATGGATTATCCACCCACGGCCTGCACCGATGTGTATTTTTCCTGATGGTGTTTTTTCATCGTATACGAAATAACCTTTCTTTTTTACGATTAGCTGAAGTTGTGGGTCTTGTTTTACTCTTTCCTCGATTTTTAATGCAAATGAGTCTGCCCAGTGCATGAATGTTTTTTCTTCTTTGTTGTTTTTGCTATCGTTGTTTTTGTTGTTATTCGTCATATTATATCACCTATATAAATAATACGTAGAATATTTATATTCTTGTGGTTTGTTTTATTGTTTGTATATTTATTAGTTATTATTCGTTATATTGTATATTATTAGTTATTTATTAGTTATTGTTGGTGTGTGGTTGTTGGTATGTCGTTAAAAATTTATTTGTAATTATTTGTGTGTGTGTTATGAATACAATGTTTGTGTTCTGAAATTTGCCGAAAAAACCATAACTTTTAAAAAGCTAATAACTCCATTTATGTTTATTCTAATTCTCTTTAGAACTGAACCATAACTATATAATCTTATGCGAGGAGAAAAAACTATGTTTGAAATAGCAACAATTGAAGATAAAGTACGAGTAGAGCCAGAATTTATTGGCGGTAAAAAAGAGGAAGCTATAATTAAAAGTCTTGCTTTTAAATATGAAAATAAAATATTACAAAATAAAGGCGTTGTTTTAAAAATTACTGCTGTTCGTGAAGTTACGGGTGGAATTTTAAAAGTGGAAGATGCCGGTATATTTTATGATGTTAAATATGATGCTTTGATGTCAATTCCAAGACTTCATGAAATAATTGAAGGTGAAGTTGTGGATATAACTGATTTTGGTGTATTTGTAAGATTCGGTCCTATTGATGGTCTTTGTCACATTTCTCAAATAATTAATGATTATATTGGTCTTGATAAGAAAACAGGTGTTTTGGCTACAAAAGACAGTAATAAGACTTTAAAAGTCGGCGATATTGTTAGAGCCAGAATTATTGGTGTGAGTCTTGATAAAAAGGAAGTAAATAAAATTAATCTTACTATGAGACAACCCGGTCTTGGTAATTTAGACTGGATTGAACTTGATAAACAAAAAAAAGCTGAAGATAATAAAAAAGATGGTGCGGATGATAAAAAAACCGATGCTAAAAAATCTAATGCTAAAAAAAAGTCTAAATAGGTGTTCAAATGACTAGCGAAAAAGCGTGCAAAACATGTAAAAGACTGGTAGAAGGTAAAGAATGTGTTGTATGTAAAGGTACTGATCTTACCCGAAATTGGAAAGGCGTTATTATTATTTATGATGTAGAATCAGAGATGGCGAAAAAATCAGGACATACAGTTCCCGGTAAATATGCGCTTCAGATAGTTTAAAAAAGGTGTTTTAATGAAAATTGATGTTACAACAGATAGAAAAAATCCATTAATGGAAAGAAGAGATATAGAATTATTTTTAGCTCATGAAGGTTTTACTCCAAGTAAAAAAGAACTTATGACTGCAATTGCAACAAAATTAAAAGTTAAAGAGACACAAGTTGTTGTTAATCATGTTTACCAAAGTACTGGTCGTCTTGATGCTAAAATTCTAGCTAAAGTTTATGATAAACCTGTTCGCGAAGAAGAAAAGAAAGAAGCGCCTAAAGCTGAAAAGATAAAAGGTGCTGCTGAGGAAAAACCTGTAGAAGAAGCTAAAAAACCAGAATCTGCGGTTGAAGAGAAAAAAGAAGCATCTGTAGTTGAAGAGCCTAAAAGTAAAGAGGAATGATTTTTATGCCTAAAAAAGCAAAAAGTAAAAGTAAACACAAAAATGTTAAAATGAGTGAGAAATACGTTGTTTCTGATGGAAAACTTACTCGTAAATTTAAATCCTGTCCTAAATGTAAAAGTATGTTAGCCGGTCATAAAGACAGAGCTGTATGTGGTTCATGTGGATTTAAAGAAGTTAGTGTTAAGAAAGAATAATTTCTTTCTTTTTTTCTATATTTTTGTTTTGATGTAGTTTTGACTTTATTTCCCGAAAATTATATAAGTTTTTTTGTTCTTTAATTTTATTAATAATATAACTTGGTGGGTGTAGATTATGGGTGGAATATATAATATTATGGTGGGTAATTTAAAAGAATTGTTTGATTCCGGTATTAACGCAGTAAATAATTATAGAGAATTTAGTGATTTGGAACGACAAGTAAGTAAAGTATCTGCTAATTTTGGATTACCTAATAAAGCAGAACCTAGTTGTACTGTAGAAGAATATATAAAGGATATAAAATCATTGATTTATTAAAATTTTCGAAACATATATAAATGTTTGTTACTCTATAATGGTAATAAATATTTTAATTATAGTGTATTGGTGATTTTATGGTGGGATTTTTGAATGGTGTTGGTTCTATTAGTTCAATTCGAGCTGAAATGAATAGTGCTTTAGTTGATGCGTATGTTGCATTGTGTCAGGATAATATGGGTGCATATAAATCTGCAATTAAGTATGTTAATGAATCTTTTAGTCTTTTTGATTCTGCTAGGGATAGAGATATTATTGATGTTGTAAATACTGAGCGGGATATTTTGCATGTATTGGAAAATACAGCACCAAATTTGCGCGTTAATAAATATTTGGAATGTCGAACGGAATATGCTCTGAAACACAATACTGGTTTTTGATTTGGTGATTCTATTGGATCTAATAATTAA
>WSZW01000128.1 GCA_013139905.1 archaeon | reverse complement strand
ATGGTCGACCTTCATGATTTACCCGCAGCAACGCTTCTTTCTATAAAGACAGTTGTGAAAAAAAATGGTATGTTTAAGATGACTAAAAAAAGAGTTCTTGAGCGAGCATTAGATAAATCTGGCAATAAAAATATTAAAGATCTTATGAACTATAACCCCAGAATACCTGCAGTCATAATAACAAACGAAAATCCTTTTAAAGTATATAAAACATTAGATAAAAACAAATCTCCGGCACTTGCAAAAGCAGGTGATATTGCACCTTATGATTTGGTTGTTCCTGCAGGAGATACTGGATTACCACCGGGACCTGCAATTGCAGACTTACAAAAAGCGGGATTAAAAGCATCCATACAAGGTCAAACCATTAAAGTTATGGAAGACAAAGTTGTTGCAAAACAAGGTGCTACAATAACAGCTATTGTTGCAGATGTTCTTTCAAAATTAGATATTAAACCGATGGAAATTGGAATAAATCTAATTGGTGCATGGGAAAATGGATTATTATTCGATAAAAGCGTACTTGCAGTAGATGATAAGGAATACGAAAACAATATCATGGATTGCTTTACGAAATCATTCAACTTAGCATACAATGTAAACTATTTAACAGATAAAATTGCACCGTTAAAAATTACAGAAGCACAAATGACTGCTTTAAATTTGGCATTAAATGCAGGTGTAATATCTAAAAAAACAGTTGATATGTTTATCCAAAAAGCACAGGCACAACTTAATTCAATTGCATCCGCATTACCTGCAGATGCAAGAGGAAATGTAGAAGTTGTTGCCGCATCCACAACTACAACAGATGATAAAAGCTCGGATAAAAAAGAGGAACCAAAGGAAGAGAAAAAGGAAGAAGATGCAGCTGCAGGTTTAGGTGCACTTTTCGGATAAAGATTAACAAACATGTTTAAAAAACGTATTTGATTTAAAAAACATAATAACTCGGAGGAGAATTAACATGGAGTATATATACAGTGCAATGCTTTTGCACGCAGCAGACAAAAAAATTGATGAAGCATCAGTAAAAAAAGTTCTTGACGCAGCAGGTGTCAAAGCAGACGATGCTAGAATAAAAGCATTAGTTGCAGCACTTGACGGTGTAAATATCGAAGAAGCTATGAACAAGGCAGCAATCGCTCCTAGCGCAGCAGCTCCGGCAGCAACCGCAGATGCAGCTCCAGCAGCTAAAAAAGAAGAAAAGAAAGAAGAGAAAAAAGAAGAAGATGCAGCTGCAGGTTTAGGCGCACTTTTCGGATAAATATATTTTAAAAAAAGTATTTTGAAGGCTTTTAGTAGTCTTCAAGGTATTTCTTATTTCTTTTATTTTTTTTACAAATAAGCGTTAGCTTTGACATAAATAATACTAATTTAAATTGAAAAAATAAGAAAATAGATAGAAAAATTTAAATTTTGATTATTAGAATTTAACGTTTTTTACGTGCAACCGGTTTCTTTTTTACAACTTTTTTTGCTGCTGGTTTTTTAGCCGGTGCTTTTCTTTTTACAGTTGCTTTTTTTGGTACTGCTTTTCTTTTTGCTGCTGGTTTTGCTTTTCTCACCACAGGTTTAGCTTTTGGTTTAGATTTTGTCAAACCTTTTAATGCAGCTACGATTCGTTTTATAGGCATGTTTTATCCCTCCATATTTAATATTATTGTTTTATGTATAAATACTTACAAAAAGCAGTATATATAATTTTGTTTTAAATTGGATATTTTTGTAATGTTTTGATTAAAATAAACTATAAATTAGTCATAAATTTACACAAATAAAGGCATACTCTGTAAGAACAAATAATTTATAAGCTTGTAAACCAAAAATATTGGATATACTATTTTTAATTTGAGGTAATTGATATAACTACAGAAAAATATGATGCAATTGTTGTTGGCGGCGGAATTTCCGGAATATTGTCTGCACTTGTTCTTACAAAGGAAAGAAAAAATGTATTGCTTTTAGAAAAAACAAATGTAATTGGCGGTAATTGTCGAACGTATAATGTTGATGGATTTCAGGTTGATACCGGCCCTCATGCAATAACTTGGCTCATAAAAGGTCCGCTAGTGGATTTAATGGATAAGTATTTCGATATTATCCCAAAATTTGCAGATCATGGTAATTATTATGTGCGAGATAAGGGTAAATTACTCAAATTTCCATACACATTACAAGCATTAGCACAATTTAACGTATTTACAAAAACAGACAGGCTTAATATGGCGCGCGCGCTTATTGATGCGTCAAAAATACAAACAAAGGACAATAATGGTCTTGATATAAGTGTTTATGAATACTTAAAAAAATATGAATTGAGCAAAAATGCATTTATGTTTATAGATACAATTTCTTATTTTTTATCCGGAAGTTCTATGAAAGAAACACCTGTTTGGCGTATTCTTTCGGGTGGCGGTACTACTAATGAGCTTTCAAGCGGATTAAAAAAGAAAATATCCGGTGTTGTTGGTATTCTTGCAAACAAGCATGAAAGTCATCAAGGATATCCTATAGGCGGTATTAAAAGTATTGCAAATGCTGCTATCGCGTCTATTCCCGATAAAATGGTTGAAATAAAACTTGAAAAGGAAGTTACTGTAATCGAAAAAAAAGGTAAAATGTTTACGGTTTCAACTGCAGACGAAAATTATACTTCTGAAATGGTTGTGTATTGCGCGGAAGTTGTAAATTTACCTACAATTCTTAAAAATAAATTACCTGTTGCATATACTGACAAACTTTTAACGCTTAAAAAATCCGTGCACGCACTTACTTTATGGCTTGGCCTTAAACAAAGGATAAAAGAACTTGATTACTTAGGTTCAGAAGTATGGTTCGCGAAAGAAACACCGTATTGGGCTATGCCCACATCTAATTATGATTCTAATCTTGCGCCTAAAGATATGCAATTGATTGGATTTGGATCCAGAATACTTGAAGGCGAAACGGTGGAAGAGCATAAAAAAATTCTTTTGCGCACAATCAAAAAAGCAATCCCGGGTATTGAAAAAGAGATTGTTATGGAACATGTTCAAGTTACGATTCCAGATAAAGCATCTATCACTATTGGTGCTAAGTTTCCTGGGCCAAAAACACCAATTCAAGGTCTTTATGTTGCTGGAACTGATGTTGACCCTAGAAGTATGGGAATTACACGTGCTGCTTATTCTGTTGTTGAAATGCTAAAGCATATGAAAAAAGAAAAAATTCTTTAATTGGTTGTATTTGTTGGTATTGTTGTAAGAACAGCATTCATTGCACTTCTTTTTATGCATTCGGGATGTCCGGGAATTATTTCACAAATGCTTGATTCTATTTCTTCTACAGTTAAATTTGTTAGAGTTACAATACCATAGTAATTTTCAATAAAAATGTTTTGTTCTTGCGCAGTTGTGTTTTTGTATAGATAAAAGTATGGTGTGTATGTGGTTGTGAGTGCTTCTATCTGATTTATTGTTTGTAAACATTCAAAATCACAAAAAGTTGTTTTTATTTCTGCGTAGGTACCACCAAGAGAACTTAAATAAATTATTTGATTTTGATCAAGAGGTGTTTGTAGTATAGGGTTTTGTGGCAAATCTACTTTTTGTGGACTACCCGTACCTTGCATCATTGCTATTGCAACCATAGAACTTAAGAATAAAAAACCAACGGCATACACACCAAATTTGTTTAGATTTTCACGGTTTTTCTTTTTTTTATTGCGCATTGCAAAACTTGTTTTCATGTTTTTTTTAATAATAAACACCTCTAAAATTTAGGTTCAAGAATTTTTGGATCTTTTATTGTGTATAATTCGTTAATTTCTTTTTTTAAGCTTTTTATTTTTGATGGAATTATTTTGGCTTTTTTTAGTTTAAACTCTTCAAAATTTAAAAAATCATTAGTATCAATTATGTTTTCTTTCATAAGATTTTCCCGTTCTTGCCTACTTAACTCTAATAAGGTTAATGGATAGGCTTTATAATTCTCGATAAAATCATTTAAACCTGCTTTTTGGGGGTAATTCCAGCTTAAAAGCCGTATATTTTTACATCGTGAATATTCTTGCGCATGTGTTGAGAATTTTGTGTTTGTTACAACCCATGCTTCTTTTGCGGCAATTGAATTTTTTTTTCCTTTTTTTTTGCCTTCATCCACGTCGTGCAGTCTTGCCCATTGTCTCATTGGAACGTCAAGACCTGAAAAGGTGTGGGATTTGAAATGATGCTTGCATTCTACAAGGGCTACTAAATCTCCGGGGCCTTCAACTACTACATCAATTTCATGATCTATGCAATAGCCCATTATTTTTGGATTTGGGCTGTGTCTTGTTTTGTGGCCCGGATAAGTAAATAGTTTTGTTATGTATAATTCAAATTCATGAAACTCGGGGTTTAGATTGGCCAGGGCTTCTTTTAGGTTATAGCGCATGCCTACGGGTTTGGATATTTCTTCTAGTATGGCTCTTGTTATCTTCATTACTTCTCTTGTTGTAATGCCGTTATATAGCTCTTTTTCTACTTGTTCTACTATTGTTTTTGCTATAGTTATATCTGCACCAGCACGAACGCAGCTTTTTTGAATTTTTCTTGGATCAAAGGGTTCAGTTCTTCCATTCATTTTTGATACATATACCATAAGATAATATTATTTAAAGATTATATATAAACACATAGGTATTGATTACGTTTAGTAGCCCTGTAGTGTAGTGGTAATCATACGAGGCCCTGGACCTTGTGACCCAGGTTCGAAATTGCGATGATAGTTATTTTCGCTAACGAAAATCCTGGCAGGGCTATTTTTAATTTCTTCACAGATTTATATTTTTCATAACCTAATTTTTATTATGGTCTCTAAAAATAAAGAAAATGCATTAAAAGAAGAAAAAATACGAGAAATACTCTTAGAGACAAAAGAATTATATTCTAGAAATTTAAATAATTATTTAACATAGAATCTGAAAATTAAGTCGTTTAACCTAATTCATTTATGCCAAACGATGAATACACCAATAAAATTCAATCATTTGGTGCGTAGAGAATAACACGAAACGTTAAACTATACAAATACAAGTAAACTTATGTTGATATATACAAACTTTAGTTTATACTAGATTTATACGATTTTGAATTTCGGTTATTTCGTTTTCGGTTATTGTATACAGTGCTTCTTTGCATTTGGTTAGAAATCGTGGTGCGTCTGTAACCATTTTTTTGTATTTTTCTACCGATATTTCACGGTCGGCATAATATTGTGCATCTATTCTTAATTTCATCGCATTTCGCATATCAGTTACATCATCATCGTTAAAATAATCCAAAAGGAATTTTTCCATAAATTCAATTGTGCATGAATGATTTTCGCATTTCACGCCAACGCGCATTAAAATAGAATATAACGCAAAATACATTGCATAGTAAGAAGAAGAAATTTCCCAGTCTCGATTATCATTTAAAACAGATGCAGCATTTATAGCATCTTCTGATTTTAATAGGTATATTCGACTCATGTTTTCACTCGGCTCAACAAGCTCTAAACCATTTTTAACATTAAGGCACCACTTAATCTTTTTCATATCTGAACCTCCTTAAAATATAAACATATGACTGAATGTCATTTATGATTATGTGATTACGCATAATCTCTTCTAAAAACGGATCTTTTTTCTTTAATGCTTTTTTGAAAACATCCCACGGATAAGATTTAACATTTATTTCAATCTTGTATGCTTTTGAAATTTTTTCCAATTCATCCGATTTATAACTGCCCACAACAAAAATATCTAAATCAGAATCTTTTTTTTGAGTTCCTTTCGCATAGCTTCCAAAAATAATAACAATATCATTAAACAAAGGCATTATTTTTGAAACTACATCCTTTATGAATGGCTGGTTTTTGTAAAAATTCATAGTTTTTAAATGTTCTACTATGGAAATAAATTGAACAGACATTTGAGCATCCTCAATATTTAAATAATAAAGCTTGTTCCTCCCCTGAGTTGTACTTTTAAGAAATTTTTGAGACTCAAATTTATTTAGTGTGGTTGCAACAGTCTTTTGATTAAGATTTTTCATTTTTGCAATCTGGCTTCCAGTAAGTTTTACTAAATAGTCTTTTGTAAATTCTTCAAAAATTTGAATGTGGATTGTGCTAAGTAACATATTACTTATATAAGTAAGTTATTACTTATATAGTTTTCGATATTAAAAAACCAATCATACACTCACACCAACGATTCTTATAGAAATTGAAAATGTGTTTTTGTTCTTTTTGTATGCTGTGTCGTCTGACACAGACGTATCTTATGTCTATGCATACCTATAAAAATAAAACAAACCTTAATTAAGATTAATTGATTTATAATGGGTGTTTTTAAATGGCAAATAAAAAGATTATAAAAAAGAAAACAACAACAAAAATTGTAAAAAAGACTATCAAACAGACCAAAGTTACATCTAAAAAAGCACCTAATAAGTTCAATAAATTTCTTTTTGGACATAAAAAAATTAATAGAAATGACATACTTGAAGTGATTATGTTTTTGGCGATGGCTATATTCATGCTTTTTGTATACCTAAAAGTACAAGAAATAATTTAAATGGGAATGATATGTTCTTTATTCTTGTTATCTTGCTTAGCATATTATGGTTCTTTGATTTATTTCAAACGCTACGGATGACAAAAAGATTTGGGAATCGCATTGAAGAGAATCCATTTGCACGATTTTTGTTAAAACACAAGCCAATTGATTTTACGATATTCAAAGTTGTAGATCTTTTGTTTGTTATTGGTATTATGTACTTTCTAAACGTGCAGAATACATTAATCGCAAACGGGCTCCTTAGTTTATTTGTTCTTATATATGTATTTACGGTCATACATAACTCTCACGCATACAAGAATATTTATAAGATCTAATATGGGTTGTTTTTTATTAGCATTACAATATATTAGTATCTCGATGTATCAATATCTCAGTACTTCAACAGCCCATTATAAAAACACCACAACAATATATAATATATAATATGTACGGAAGTGAACATAATGATTGTCGGATTTAATTTAGATAGTATTAATGCAAAAAAAACTGCGACTCCTAAAGGAAATATTAGAATAGATAATAATGTTAACATTTTAGGCGTAAAAGAAACAAAACTACCGATATTTGAGGATCAAATCTCACAAATAGGATTCAAATTTACAACAAATTACGTTCAGGAAGAAAAAAGTATAGGCAATATTACTATAACAGGTAATGTGCTTTATCGCGGGGATGTAGAAAATATCAAAAAAACATTCACAGAAGATAAAAAACTTCCGGATAAAGTCAGTCATGTTGTAATAAATACAATTCTTGCTAAATGCATCATACAAACAATCACACTTTCAGAACAGGTAACACTCCCGCCACCAATTAGCCTGCCTACGATTACTCACAAAAAGAAACAAAATTTAGAATATATCGGGTGAGTTAAAAACCAAAACATATATATACTACAAAAATATAAATAACATATGAATAATTAAACCATATATATAGAATATAGCGAATATAATATAATTAAAATATAATATATAATGTAATGAATATATCAAATAATAGAGTATGTGAATTTATGAATGGCGAAAAATCAATAATAGAAGATTTATTTTTACATGAAAAACCAGTAAAAATACTTGTAGGTCTTAAGAATGGTGGCGAAAAAACGTATGCATCCACGCTCGCCAAGGTGGCAGATTGTACATATTCGCATACAGTAAAGATACTTGATCTTTTTGAA
This sequence comes from archaeon, assembly GCA_013139905.1. Lineage (GTDB taxonomy): Archaea > EX4484-52 > EX4484-52 > EX4484-52 > B79-G9 > GLR112. The sequence continues at coordinate 3,995 of WSZW01000128.1, read as the reverse complement.
AAGCTTAATTTGGTTGCATTTGATAAAAAAGGACGCGTGAAATACGTTAAATTAACGGAAACAGGCGACGATATTGCGTTTAATCTTGAAAATCTTACACGTAAAATGAGCAAACTTCCTAAGAAAAAAGAGAAAAAGAAATAAATTTTTTTTGTTGGTTTTCTGGGAAATTCTTCCCATTTATAATTTAATTTTTATGTCTTGAAAATGACAGTTTTTATAGAACGTTTTTCCCATTTAAATGCTTATTTTTCAAGATCTTAAAAAACGGCTATTCCGTATATGTCTAAAACGAAAATGTTCATTTGTTTATTTTTGTATGAAATTGGGGCAATATCTGGTCTATCTTGTGAGAATGAGGTCTATTCCTATAGTATCTAAAACGGAACCGTTTTTAAAAACCAATTTTTTGGAATATCATTCTAATATGTATCGGAATACGGAAAACTATAAATACTTAGAAATACCCTATATATTTTGGTGAAATTATGACACAAAAACCCAAAAGATATCAAACGACAATCACAATAAAACCTCTGGAGACTCCGGACTTTGAATCATTATTACAGCTTTTATACCGCGGGACCAAAAATCCGGATCTTCCTGACCATGCCCACAGGTTCCTAAAAGAACTTAGAAGTGCGGGAGAGCGCGGGAGATTTGAAAGAGCAAAGTGGCAGGAATATTGTACCGCGCATGAGATAAGCAAAACAACGTATTACACGATGATAAACAAGCTTTTGGGTGTTGGGCTAATAGAAGTTATTGAAAGGGACTACTACAAGCTTTCTAATCGATCAGAGCGCTTTTTTGATGCTATGCTCTTATCTATCAAAGCATTTATGTCTAAAAAAATGATTAGCTGATTTTGTGAGAATTAATTTGTGTCAATACTCCCACAAACGCTGGCTTTTTTTTAGCAAAACAAGCACGAATTTGGCAAAAAATTACTTTTTAGTCTCATTTTACGTGTATAATATTACCTAAAACAGCAAAATAGGGCATAAAAAACAGGATTTAAATATTGATTAATTATTAAAAACGCCAACAATTAAGTACTTAACCGATATATATTTGGGAAGATTAGACTATTTAAAGTAATAAAATTATATTTGGGAAGTTCATCCCAAATAAAATAGAATATAGTATAATATATATAATTAAATAAATATATCTTATTCTATTATAGAAGACACAATTGATTTATAATAGATATGATAATATATTAATTATAACGCAATTATCTAATAAATAATAATAAAATATTTATGTTTTAAAATATATATTCTTGTAATATTACATAAAAATGTGAGAATTATAATTCAAATCAAATTGTTTTAAGCGCTAAAAAGAGTAACAAACGACGTATATGTATGTTTTTTCGTAAAAATCTGACGAATATTTACATACATGAATGAATGCGAATAAGACAAGATTAAATTATAAATGTGTAAATGTTAGTTGTATCATGGCTCGAAAAAAAATCAAAATAAATACAAATGTCAAATTTGCAATTAAAATTATTGCCAGTATTGCGCTTACATACGCTTTGTTTGAAAAAAATCAACTAAATGTGAGTATTTTTATTATAATATTAACCGGAATTACGTGGATTTTAAAAAAAGATAAAAAAGCAAAGAAAAATCAACGAATTGTTGAACGTGTGTGCGATATTTTCGTGTTTGTCGGTTTTTCCTTTTCAGGCGGCACAAGTTTAACTATAGGATTTATCAGCTTTATTGTAATTGTTTTTTTGGGATATACGCCATATTTATGGGCTAAACGCGCGCATCTGCCACGTTATTTCATACTTACGGGTGCATTTTTAAGTCAATATATATTACATATAACTTTAATTAACGAGGCTATAATAGCATGTATACTAATAACTCTGTTTTTTTCAATAAAAAATGTAATACAAACAAAATATATTTTTAAATAAACTAAAACGCATTACAATTATATGAAACAAGTAATTATAGTCCGTAAAGATTTGAATTTAAGTGCAGGCAAATTGGGTGCACAAGTGGCGCATGCTTCTGTTTTAGCATATAAAAACACACCAAAAAAAGAGGCGGAAATGTGGGAAATATCAGGCCATAAAAAGATAGTTCTTAAAATACAAACAGAAACAGAACTTTTAGATATATTCACCAAAGCAAAAAAAGAAAAATTACCATGCTCATTAATAAAAGATGCAGGACGAACAGAAATAGCACCAGGAACAATAACGTGCGTCGGTATTGGTCCTGCAGAAGATGAAATAATTAATTTAGTTGTAGGTAATTTAAAACTATATTAATCAAAATAAATGTGTTTTTTATGTTATGGATAGATATTATTTTTTGGATGACCTATATAATATCACTATATCTTACAATTTTTCTAGTATTAACTTTTTTTGAAGCACCGATGCGCAAAAAAAAATCAACATTAACCAAATACCCATTTATCAGTGTAATTATCCCGGCATACAACGAAGAAAAAACAATTGCAGATACAATGAAATCAGTATTTTCTATTGATTATCCAAAAAATCTAATAGAACTTATTGTTGTAAATGACGGATCTAATGATAATACACTTAAACTCGCTGAAAAAACAAGTAAAAATGCAAATGGAATTTCAGTAAAAATTATAGACCAAAAAAATGCAGGCAAAGGTGCGGCCATGAATAATGCAATTCGTCAAGCCAAAGGAGAATTTATTGTAAGTCTTGATGCTGATTCTTTTGTATCCCCACAAACACTTAAAAAAATGGTGCCTTATTTTGAAGACGACCAAATTGCATCGGTATCCGCAATAATGAAAGTAAGAAATCCTAAAACCATGGTGCAAAAAATGCAATGGCTAGAATACATATTATATGCATTTGTAAAAATTATTCTTAGCAGCATACATTGTATCCATGTAACACCAGGACCATTTTCAATGTACAGAAAAAAAGTCATACAATTATTGGGCGGTTTTGATGAAAAATCAATTGTTGAAGATCAAGAAATAGCATATCGCCTACAAAAAAACCATTACAAACTAGCGCAAACTTATGATGGTGATGTCACGACAATTGCCCCCTCGACACTAAAAACACTTTACAAACAAAGAAACAGATGGTTTAAAGGTTCAATTATGACTCTTTACGACTATAGATCTTTAATTTTCAACAAAAAATATGGAGATTTTGGGATGTTCCAATTACCATCTATTGTTAGTGGTATGTTACTTCTTTTAGTTGTAATTTTAATGTTTGTAAAAGGTGTTTTAGTTCCTCTTTACGAACAATTACATCAATTAGCACTGCTTAATTTTGATTTGTTTCTTTATTACAACACAACATTTTCAAACATATTTGCTGGTTTCTTAAATACCATATTCTCTTATGATTATGCAAAACTTTTTGTAATTGTAATTATGCTTATGATTAATCTAGCAATCATAATAAAAGCACACAAATACACAGACGAAAAAATAAAAGTAAAATATATAATTCCGCTAATACTATTTTTTATAGTTTATTATCTAATACTTAGCTTTATGTGGATTATAAGCATTATCGATCTTATAAGAACAAAAAGAACGCATAGTGTGAGTTGGAAAAAATGAGAAGAATAAGAAAAAACAAATATATGCTTGCAGGTGCCCTTACGATAATTATATTTACAATGGGTTTAATGTTAGGGCTGCTTATAAACGAACAAAAACTTAATTACATACAACAATTAAGCAAAACACAAAACGCTGATTATGCAAGCTTACAATTCCAATTCAATTACATTGAAAATCTTAAAAATACAGAACTAACAAAAGAAGAAAAATGCGATGTTCTCTCAGCCACACTAGAAAATAATCTTAAACTATTAAGTCCTGCTTTGGAAAAATTAGAGGCATATGAACTGAATGGTGACATAGAAAACGAAGATTACATATTACTTAAAAGAGAATACACAATTGCCAATCTTAGATACTGGATACTTGCAGAAAAAAGCAATACGATG
>WSZW01000012.1 GCA_013139905.1 archaeon | reverse complement strand
TTATTGAATTTAATGAACAAGTTTGATAATGCTTGACAAATGGGAACTTTGAGATGAGGTAATTTTATTCCATGGAGTGCAGCAATTTGACAAGTTTTTGTTTTTCTTCCCACTTCTTTTTTTTAATTTTAAGGGAATCGCTGAAACATTTGATATAAAATTGCGCTCTTTTGGTTGGGTATGTCTTTTTTTTCTTGTTCCTGATTGAAACATCTACGATTTCATTAAATTGTTTTTCACAAACAAGCCTATAAACGCTTCTTATTGTATCTATTTCGTTTATAATATCCATACGCCTGCTTTTGTATTCTGGGGTTTGTTGGTCTATGATATTGACACCAAGGATAAGTTCAACTTCGGGCTGTATTGAGTTAAGTAATCCATCTTTAATTGATCTTAAAAAATTACAAACAATTCTAAACTGTTTTAATTCATCTTTTTTCTCAAACAATTCTTCACCCATTTTTGTATCTTTTTCGTTGTTGTGGAAAGTTCCTTCTGTCGGACTATATCTTATTGCTTCGATATTGTCTATTTCTAAAAATTCTTCATTTTCTTCTGTCGGTATGTCTGTAAAATCTGCATCGACAATGTCAGTATTATCATTATTGTTGTTGCGGTTGATACCATACAGTTCACCCCATGTAGTTAAAAATCTTTTCTTGTCTTTACATGCTAATAATTCATAAATCATATGTTCATCTAGATCAATAGTTTTCGTTGTGTATTTTATTATCTCACGAAGTTGTTTTTCAATAGGTATGTTCTTTTTTATTGGACTACATTTAATATTTATACCAGCCCCGTTAGTTGCAATGTGCCATTCCATTGACAACTTGGAAAATAAAACCTCTTCTGTTTTTCCGTTTTCGTTTTCGATTTCTACTGGCATTAATGCGGCCGGCCTGAGATCTTCCTTACGTGGTTCATATCCTAATTGTTCATTATAATATTGTATTATTTTTTGCTTTTCTTTTTGATCATATACTTGGTAATTTATAATATCATCGGAAAAAACAAGAGCGTGTATATGGGTATGGAAAAGTTTTGAATTACGACCGCTTGTGATTTCAAAACATCCGATTCCACTTTTGATTTTTGCAGCTTCACCACCTGAAAAACTATCTCCCCTGCGTTGTCCCATTTTTCGCCATGCAAGAAGGCCCCTGTTTAATTTTTGCCATGATTCATTTAAAGATTTTTGGTCTTTTATTGTAAATGTTATCATTGATACATATTTATATTTATCATACTGTTCTTTTATATGATCAATATATTTATAATAAATCAAATTAGATCTTTTGCTTGAACAAATAGAACACAATGAAAAATTCCCACAAGAACAGCCGTACAAATGTGTTTTTTCTGTTTTAATTATTTCACCGGTGACAACATTAGTAAGTGATCTTTCGTTTTCTATGTGTCTATCATTGCAGTATATTATTCTGTTTATTTTTGCTATGATTTCTTTTCTTGTAATCATATTATTGCACAACAAATCATCATCTAGATTATTAGATATACGACTTAATTTTTTAATTAAATGTTGTTCAGTGTAATGTTTTAATTTTTCTGTTTTTTCGATTTTCATTTTTTTTTGTTATTTCTACTGGTTTCTATTATATTATAAACCAAAGGGGTGCTTGTAGTTAAACAACACCCTTCCCCGTGAAAGCGAAAAAGATTTTTTTCTTTTTCGTTTTTTCAACTTGGTGATTAAGTGCTTAATGTAGGGTGTCTACTTCTTGTTAAGCACTTTTTTTTGGTCAAGAGCCTTTACCTTTTTTTTAGCCGGACTTGAATAACGTATTCCAAATTTTTTACATGCTAATCGTGCAGCATCTTCCCCATGTTTTTTGTAAATATGACCTACTAATTTATTGATCATATCACGGTCTTTACTCATTTTTTGAAATTGTGGCAAGGCTTTAATTGTTTCCACTGTTAATTTACCTCCTGGTTTATTGTCTAAAATGGCAGGTAAAAATTTTTCTACCAGGGGAATAATTGTTCCGATCATACCCATAACTCCTGTAACCTCACTTTCTGATTCAACGACCTCACCCAACCCGTTATTGTCTCTTAGTTTCTCGTTTAAAAATTGTGACGTGTCGCTATATACTGTCCTCATAGATTCATTCATCATTTTAAAATTTTCCGCAAACATTTTACCAACATATTCAGGCTCTTGCTGTCTACCCCCACCAATTAACGGCTGTAGAATCTGCATAAACGATTGCATCATAACGAGCATTTCACGCATGTTACCCATACCGTTATTGTTATTGTTTGGACTGGAAGAAACGATAGGAACCAGGCTTTGCATTGCAGCCATCGCCGGATTAGAGTTACCTTGGTTCATGAGGATATCATATCGTTTATGTAGTTGGAATGTTTTTGAAGTTGAATAGCTCCGGCCGTCTGCATCATTTGCTTGAATTACTACTCTGTATTTTCCGGACCCAAATTGCAGCCCAATATTATGTTCGTCAGGCATCTCACCCGTAACCTGTGTGCATAATTCCATTCCTGATCGGCCACCTCCTGGTGCATGTTTATAGATATAAACAACAGCTTGTTCTTGGACAATAGAATTTCTTTCTAAAAAATTTTCAAACGTATAATGACACGTATCTGGTAATCGGTTAATAACTTCCTGGTTTTCCGTTAAATCTGATTCGTTTTCAAACTGTTCCGGAAGAGTTTGTTGAGGCTGATCAACCTGAGTTGCTTCTTTTTTCTGTTCATTTTTTAAAATAGCAGCCCTAGAAAGTTTTCTTCTTGCCATGTTTTCTAATCCTTGATAAAGTAGATAATAACAAACTAGCTATGGTTAAATATAACAAAGGGGATACGTATTTCATATTGTTAAATTTATAAATTTTTTTTATATAATCTATTGGTCTATAAATACCAGGGTTATAAAACGGAACAATGTCAGGAAATTTCCTATAAATTGACCATTTTCTAGCTTTTGGATATAGAACAGTAAGAAATAGATCATTACTATTTTTAAAAGGTTTATACTTTGATAGGTAATTATACACCGGTGTTTTGAGCTGTGATATTACAGAAGGATGTTTATTAATTAGATCTAAACTGTTTTTATATCCAAGGTCAATTGATGTTTGATCTATAAATTGTAATAATCCACGAGCGCTACTTTTTGGATTTTTAGCAAAAGGATTAAATCTTGATTCAAAATTTATCAACATGTACAATTTTTTTGGAGATACTTTTAATTTTTTGGCTACCTGGTTAAGTGCGTTTAATTCAGGAGTCATAAACCTATGCTTTGCCTAATAAATACATTAATAATGCACCGCCAATAACAATAGGGATTGCTTTTTTTACATAGTATGGTGTTATGACTTGCTTTATTTCATATCGTATCTTTCCAGGTTTTTTTTGCATAGTATCGGAAAACCATTTTTGAGCTATTATTAATTCATCTGGAGGAAAATATATACGTGCATGATCTGGCTGTAAATCAATTTCAGGATATGCACCCGTTAAACGCTGTATGGTGTTTTTAATTGCCACGGCCTTTGCTGTCGTTTGTATGTCAGCCATCTTTTTGCCTCTCTATGGTGTTGCTGAATGGAAGCCTCTTGCCCATATTCCTGCTTGCTGAGTGCCTGGATTAAAAGTGCTTATGTTTAATGGTAAAGAAGGTTCGCTGCTTTCGTCTATGCAATGTATACCCGATGGGAAAACACCACTTAAATTTCCAAATCCTATTTCGGTACCGATATCGTACCCATTCCCCCAAATACCAAGCCAATAAGTAGTATTTTTTGATAGTGCAACATTTACAAGTAAATCATATTGCACCTCTTCGTGTAATGCTACTGTTAATACTTTTTGTCCGATTCTTGCAATTCTTGCTCCTGCTTCATTATATAAACCTAGCTCAAAAAGCCTTGCTCCAT
>WSZW01000018.1 GCA_013139905.1 archaeon | reverse complement strand
TCTTAATTTCGAGTCGTTCAGCATTGTCTGCAAAGTATGTGTAGAATTTACTCCACTCTGGATTGTCACAATTACAATATATTACTTTATCTTTAAATTGTTCTTCGTAGTGTTGTAATTCATTTTCTATATCTTCGAGGCATGTGTAGAATTCGTCATTCTTCGCAGCTTTTGCTTTATGTAATTGGGCGTTGCTCATCTACATTCACCTAATCTTCTACTGTTACATTCTCTACTTTATTAATTGTGATATTAACAACTGCATCTTCTTTCTCTTCTTCATCTGCGAGAATTTGCGTAAGTTGTTTAACCCATTCGAGCATTGTGGATTTGTCATCAGCAAGATAATCTTCTTTTACATTTATTGCTCGATTTACTCTTCGTAAAATTCCAGCCTTTGTGTTAAGTTCATTTTCAAGTGTTAGTTTATCAACAAATACTCTAAATGTTCTCTCTTCTGTTTCACCATCTCTAAATGCCATCCAGGATTTAACAGTTTTATGTGCAAGCTTAAATCTATCTGCTGTTTCTTGATAAGTATGACCATTTGCAAGATATTTTGCAACTCGCTTTTTCTCTTTAGTCATTACCATTTTCTTTGGAATTGTCATTGAATTTTCTCCTATTTATAATATTAAAGTACCCCGTAAAATGTGGGGTTTACTATGGGTCCCTAATTCATGTAAAGTGAATCATTATCAATTATTTCAGATAGTGTATTGGAAACACGATAAATTTGATTAATATGATACTCTATTTTTTTACTGTAAGTGTTTTTAATCACATCGTGAATGTTTAATTCTGTATCCCTCATTACATAACTCATAATACCAATAATTATATTTTCCCATTGAATGTTATTAAATAGAACCTTATTATTTTCACCACTAACCTTTTTATAAATTCTATTTAAATCATCAGATTGGTTAGGTGTTAAATTGTAAACTGAACTCAGTAATTTAATGAATGAGTATCGTTCTCCAATCATCATATCAGGTTCGTGTGTGATTGTATCGCGTATTTTAATTCCAGTGGATTTTCGCATTGTCATTTAAATCACATCACAGGTTGCAAGCCATTCGAAAGCTAACTGATTTATTACTTCCATTGTTTCTGGACGATTGTAAGCGTGTCTGGCAGATTCATGTAGTTCTGCTGGTATGAATATTGCAATTCTATGATCGTTGTTGATGTGTAAATGATGAAGATGTGCACCTTCAAATGGTTCATTTATTGGTTGTGGATTTCCCCAACCTTTACGCTTTGCCGCTTGATTTCTAGCGTACATTGAAGCTTTTTCTGGATTATCCTTTAAGTACTGTTTATAATAATTTATATAATAATCACTATGTTCTGCATAATAGTCATGATATTTTTCAGCATTTAGTTTTATATTTGATTCTATAAATTGTAAATCCATATTTGGATTGAAATAAAATTCAGAACTAATTTTAATAGCATTTTTTAAAGTGATAAAATATTTTTTTACATCATAATATTGTATATCATACAATGATAATTCATCAACACTAATTTCAAAATCTATTTGACATAATTTGTCAGATTGAATTAACATAACTTCTTCATGATAATTGTTTATCGATTCTAATATATATTTTACAGTTTTAATATCTTGTTTTGTCATTATTTACCTCTTATCCGATTGTACGGTGAAGGGATAAGACTTCACCGAAATCAAGTAATTATGTTTTATAATTTGATTGACAACATAATTGAGACGATTTAATTATGTTGTCAGGACCTAATGTATATTTCACTTGTCCTCATTACTTAGATGTTTTACCAGTTGACCCGACCTATATAAACCTTTCGGTTAAATCATCATTTTAACCCAAATTTAACGAAATATTTACAAATTTTAACGTTATTTTGGTTAAATTTAGCCTATTTTAACGTTAAAATTTCAATAATTTCATCATATTTTACTAGTATGCGCAACTCATTTGAAATATTATTGTATGTAAATATTTAAATCAAGTAAAATTGTTTATTTATTTACGATTAACATTTCAATATAATTATTCAACATTTTAATAGTATCATCTGCTGTTTCTAATTCTTTCTTCATCATTTCAATTTGAACTTCTAATTCTTCTATTTTATCCATTTTACTCACCTTATACAATGCTGTTCCTATTTAGCACGACTAATTATCCTACGCATAGTGCGTCTAGCTTCTTCTACTTCTTTATTTATCTTTTTAGAAATACGTGTAGCTTCTTCTAATTCATGTTTTACTTTATTCATTTTACTCACCATATTTATTAATCTTACAATACTATATACGCTGTTCATATATATAACTGCTTCGGTCGGTTTCAATCTTATCTAATATGTCTAAATTTGGTACCACTGACCCTCTCAAATAAGGGTTAAAAAGGGCTGTTTTGTACATGACAATCGTTTCTAAGCGATTTTAATTATCGAGGTATAGTCTAGTATGTCTCGATAATTAAGTCTTCACCACGAGCCTAATTTTATTTTAGACAGGGTGAAATTGGTAGTTCTTTACAGTCTTTACAGAATTTATTATATTTTAAAAATTGTACGCCAATTTCACTTCCAACTTGGTTACAATATACAATGACCGGTTCTTTACTATTACTAGATAACATGTCGGATGTGTATCCAAAGTATTGTAATGTTTTATGTTCATTTATTTCCATTTTGCTCACCTTTATTATTATTTATTTGGTACAAACGCGGTGGTACAATTTTAGGTAAATATTAAGTTAATATCAATCGGACACACCAGCATTCATTCAAACAACTAAACGTTTTAATTGATTTGTTTGAACCTGAGTCCGTTTAAGATTTACTTACTATTAAATTAATATGTACACAACAGTTTGTACCAAACTAATATTATTAATTGATACAAATTTGTACTAAAATTGTAAGTCAATAATTTTTGTCCTCATTACTTTGATGTAAGTGTCAGGCAGTTCGCCCTATATATACTTATGCATTGCTATGTATAAACGTGTACTTCAATGTACATATGTGTACATCCAACAGGCTGTAATTGGTATAAATTGCAACGTATTTGGTACATAATTTAGTATGAAATACGTAGTTGTACCGATTAGTCTTACAATTTATTTTTATTTTTAGAACATTTTTTTATTTTTGAAATAAGCAATGTAATCATCAAAAAAAAATTTCAAAGAACAGTTAAAATCGAAAACCAAATCGCAAATTAAATAATAAATTAAATAGTAATTAAATCTGTACCCAACCTGTGTTCCACACAAAATCGGTACAGGATTGGTCTCAAATTGTCACGTAACTGGTGGCGGGTTTGGTAGCGATTTCGTACAACGTACATGTTTGCTACCTCACTGTTACACAATTGCACACCGAATTTCAAACCAATTTGCCACACAATTGCACAACAAATCGGGCATTTAAATTGGTCGATATTTGGTAAGGACTTTCTGGAATCTGCAAATTCCTGCTGTGCTGCACCTTACTTGTATGAAATACTTATTGGGTGCACGTAGTACACTGAGTACACCGGGTGCACCCTATTCTAATTCGGTACAATACGAACATCTTTGCTGGGTGGTACCGATTACGATTGTATTAACGTTGCACCGTATTGGTATAAGATTACATCATCATTGGTTGGAAAATTGGTCACGATTATATACCGAATTGGTGCACGCTTACAGCGTTTAAGCGACAGAGTCGCATGCGATTAACCTATAATTGATAGGGATTTGACGTACTTTGGTAGGGATTTGTATGCGATTTAGGTATGGAATACCATAGTTGTATACGGCTTACTACCGACTTTAAGGCTCTTTAAGGCTAGTTTAAGGTTTCTATTGTACATATGTGTACATTCAAGTACCCCAAAATAATTCAACGTAAGGGAGAGGGTAGGTAATTGTTATCTTAAACCTGTAACCAAATCGGTAACCAAACCTATAACCAAATTGCATACAAATATGGAACAATTGTATACAAATATGCACACCTTAATATGAAGGAACGTAGTGACTGAATATTACATTAACCTATAACGGACACAGCTCAATACTTATTACTTTGTAGCGAGATATCTCGCGCCTCTTAATATACCGTAAGGATTCATTACGTAACCTATCTTCATAGTATGTACTAATCCTTTAGCATGTCCACGTTCATGTTCAAGTCTTAATTTCCAATTTAATACCTTGCAAATTACAATATCCTTTGTGGATAAATAACATACACCTAATGATAATACTCTTGGATACTTACTTGATGTTAATTCAAATATATACTTAAATCCCTCCCGATTTATTCTATACTTATAATAATCTACTATTGATAATACCTTTTCTATTCCCATGTTTACATCCTCAATTAAATAAAAAAAGGCTCATAATATTATAGGAAGATCATTCCCTGTATTATGAGCCTTATAGTCGCGCTTATAGCGCTAGCAGACATAGTCTGCGTGTGCACCGAAGTACGTACCAAGCCCACTAAATATTAACCCGATGAGCAAAAGGATATATTTAATGTGGTACAACGTTGGTGCACGAATAGAGAATAAAGAATAAATTCTCTTCAGTCTATGAATTGTGCATCAGTTAATCTATTAGCTGCGTGGAAACCTGCAAGCATACTTGCTGGCGATTCTATAAGTTCGCCGACTTCTAAATCTGTAAACCAACCTTTTGTTGTAACCGAATGGTCTAAACTTTTAACTCTATAATTACCATCAATAGTCGCGCCGTTAAGTTCAATACTTGGTATTTTTACGTATACTAAATCTCCAATATCAATATGTGGTGTTCCATGTATTCGTATATTACCACTAATGAGATTAGAACCAAACCTACTACGAATTGCGGCAGATAGATCATCACATAATGAAGCGCTCGCCAACGTTGAATCTACCTCAATATGATATCGTGTATTATACGATGGTGATCCATCTACACTTGACCCAGATTTTTGAGGCGTTCCACTTGTACCGTAAACGACCACATGTTCAACTACCTTTTCAATACTGTCAGTAAACGTTGCAGATATTAATCTTGGTGTACCTTCAATAATTTGTACCTGTGTATTAACAGTTTGTGTCACAGGTTGCCATGAACATGGTACACTTGTAAGCGAGCCGTCAGAATCATATGCTGGTATTACACTAAATTTATAACCATATGATTCAAGTGATTCCATCTCACGCATAATATCTGACATATACTTAGTATGTTTCTGAACGTTATAACTAGTAATTGCTGTACTATTAGTAGTGTCAACAGCAGCCGAACTAGTTA
>WSZW01000024.1 GCA_013139905.1 archaeon | reverse complement strand
CATTCACTATGGCTGCGCTCAGGTTCCATGCGGTGCCTTCGATTCCAAGAATTGTGCTGCTGCTCAACTGGTATTTCTCCTGCGGATAATGAGCAGCTACTGGATATTAACCTTGCCGTTTTCGCATATACATGTACGCGCCCGCGATAGTCACCAATGCAACCACACCGAAGAGGAGATAACGCCACCAGGGCGTAGGTTCCGGAGGCGTTTCTACTTCGGCTACTGGTATGACTGCGTCGGTCGGCTCCGGTGGGCTCATAAGGGCGCGCGGTTCTGGTGGTGCTACGAGTGTATTTTTCTGTCCTGTTATTGCGAAGGGTGAAAATCCGGGTGTTTGCGATTCGAAATGTACATACAAGGCATCTTCATCTGTACTTTCAGTGGGCAGCGCAGTCCATGTATCTCCATGATAGCGGTTTAGTTTGATGGAACTTACTTCAATGTCATTATCTTGAATCCATTTTTTCTCGACCTTAAATCCAACAACCGGATTCTCGATGTTGGCTTCTGTGGCATATCCGGACTTACCAACCCAGATATTAATGTTCTTACAGATTATACCCGCCGCCGCCTCCTTGGCAAATGAGGATGTATCTTTCAGCACTTCGATGGTTGCGCTTATGTATCCCTGACTTGTTAGTGCTTTGTAGTTGATATATTGTATCTCATTTCCAGCTTTATCGAAGGTGAATGAGATGTCTGCATTGTTGCTGATGTATACGCGTGAAACATCTTTGAATTCGATGTTTTCGTACTCTTCACCGCTGGAACCACCTCCGCCACCGCCACCGCCGCCGCCACCGTCAGTCGTTATGGTGACCGTAGTGTGCGAATCATACGTGGATGGCACACCTTCTACTTTCCCTGCGTTATCTGTCGCAACCGTATAGAAGTAATATTCGCCGCTTGTGGCTGAAAAGGTAAATGTACCGGTTACACTGTCAGTGTATTTGGTCCATGCTCCGCTGTCCTTCCTGTAGTACAGCGCGACATTACTGATGCCTACATCAGCATGATCGGTTATCGTGGTGTGTACTGTAAACGATGTAGTGCTCACTCCGGATGGCGAACTGGCTTTGGATGCCATTACCAATGGGTAGTTATCAACGGCAGTGCCAGTTCTAGCATCGTCATCACCTATGGGATATACAGCATCAGCGATGCCGTTACCATTGTCATCATAGGTGCTTGAAAGCGTCCTGATGATGGGGGTGCTGTAGGATGTTTCGTTTTCATACTGTCCGGCACGACCAACATGAATGGTTTCCTTTGCGTGTGTGGATGAACTATCTCCAAGATAGATGCCGCTGTAGAGATTATAACCAAGCTTGGTGTAGTTTAAGTTCTTGAAGTTGAATCTCAGCGTACCGTTTTCATACAATACGATCTGGTAGTCATTTGGATTGGTTGAATAATTGTGGTCACTATAGGTCGACACATGGTAGTCTATCACGGTCAGGTTATGTGAGATCTGGTTGTTTTCAGAATCATTCTCGCCTGCGGTGTAGGTTTTGTAGCCGTACCAACCACCGGTGTCGGGATACAGGATATCACACAACGCGAATATGAATGTTTCATTGGGATATGTGGTTGACCAGTTTGTATAAGAGCAGTTACTCGAAACATTCAGTTCGATGCCGCCGTCTGGGATTAACTGTATCACTCCATTGCTTACAATCTGCATGTCAGTGTAGGTGACATTGTCGAGGATGAAATCAAACCCAATCGGAACTTTGGCTGAATAGTTATTATCGGCTGTATCATTCCAGTCCGCATCCAACTTTGTGGTATTGATCCAACTATATGCCGTTTCGTTTAGCATATATGTCTGGTAAATATCATCATAGTAATTTCCCAAACTGCTCGAATTCCAGTTGTTTGCGCCAGTATCCATGGCATTGCCGTATTCGGTGTTGTTGTACATGATATTTTGATACAACGTGTTGTCGCTTGACAACCATAGAGCGATACCTCCTCTGTTCGAGTTCGCAGTATTGCTGATGAGCGTGTTGTTGCTGGACGATTGTAGAAAAATGCCGACTTGACTGTTCAAGTCTGCAGTATTGTTGTTTAGCGTGTTGTTGTTGCTGGACGATTGTAGAAGGATGCCGGAATAATTGTTCGAATTTGCAGTATTGTTATTTAGCGTGTTGTTGTTGCTGGACTCGAGTAGAACAATGCCGAATTCACTGTTCAAGTCTGCAGTATTGCTGTTCAGCGTGTTGTTGTTGCTGGACGATTGTAGAAATATGCCGGAATAATTGTTCGAGTTTGCAATATTGCTGGTGAGTGTGTTATTGCTGGAAAATTGTAGATTGATGCCGTGTACACTGTTCGAGTCTGCGATATTGTCAATAAGTATGTTGTAGCTGGATGATTGTAGAAATATGCCGCAATCACTGTTTGAGTTTGCAATATTGCTGGTGAGCGTGTTATTGTTGCTGGATTCGAATAGAACAATGCCACGTATACTGTTCGAGTTGGCAGTATTGCTGTTCAGCGTGTTGTTGTTGCTGGACTTGTATAGATCGATACCGATTTTACTGTTCGAGTTGGCAGTATTACTGTTCAGCGTGTTGTTGTTGCTGG
Organism: archaeon; assembly: GCA_013139905.1. Lineage (GTDB taxonomy): Archaea > EX4484-52 > EX4484-52 > EX4484-52 > B79-G9 > GLR112. The sequence goes on along the minus strand of WSZW01000024.1, from coordinate 592 downwards.
ATTCAAATAGTAAGATGCCATCGGAATTCGAGTCTGCGATATTGTCAATAAGTATGTTGTAGCTGGATGATTCTAGAACAATGCCGTGTACACTGTTCGAGTTTGCAATATTGCTGGTGAGCGTGTTATTGTTGCTGGACGATTCTAGAACGATGCCGGAATAATTGTTCGAGTCCGCAGTATTGCTGGTCAGTGTATTGTTGTTGCTGGACGATTGTAGAAAGATGCCGGAATAATTGTTCGAGTTTGCAGTGTTGCTGGCGAGATTGTTGTTGCTGGATGATTGTAGAAATATGCCGAATTCACTGTTCAAGTCTGCAGTATTGCTGGTCAGCGTGTTATTGTTGCTGGACTCGAATAGAACGATGCCGGAATAATTGTTCGAGTTTGCGATATTGCTGGTCAGCGTGTTGTTGTTGCTGGACTCAAATAGGAAGATGCCAACGGAATTCGAGTTTGCGATGTTGTTGTCGAGCGTGTTGTTGCTGGACAATTGTAGAAAGATGCCGAGATCATTGTTTGTTGCGATATTGTTAGAGATATTGCAGTTATCAGCAGTGACATATATCCCACCCATGTCGTCACCTGTTGC
>WSZW01000160.1 GCA_013139905.1 archaeon | reverse complement strand
TATAAATCTGAAGAAGAATATAGTCAATTAGGTTCTGATGGTATTATTAATCCTGAGTCTTTTGTTGATGGTGGCGGCGTTTTAGTTGCTAAAACATCTCCTTTAAGATTTTTAGGAGTTCAAAAGGAAATAAGAATGGGTATGAATAATCGTCGTGAAAATTCACTTACTGTAAAGAAAGGTGAGGAAGGGACGGTTGAAAAAATTATACTTACGGAAGAAGGTGAAGGAAATAAGCTAATTAAAGTTTGTGTGCGTGAATATAAAACTCCGGAAATTGGAGATAAAATTGCATCCAGACACGGACAGAAAGGTGTTATTGGTCTAATTGTTCCTGAAGAAGATATGCCTTTTACTGCAAATGGACTTACTCCGGATATTATAATTAATCCGCACGCAATTCCATCTCGTATGACTGTGGGTCAGCTTTTGGAAATTGTTGCCGGTAAAGCAGGTGCTATGGCTGGTAAAACAGTTGATGCTACTGCTTTTAAAACCAATGAAAAAGATATACGCGCTTTACTATTAAAGTCCGGATTTAAAGATGATGGTAAAGAAACAATGTATAATGGAATTACCGGAGAACAAATTGAATCCCAGATTTTAATTGGTGTTGGATATTATCAAAGATTATATCACGTGGTATCTCATAAGATGCATGCACGTTCAAGAGGTCCTGTTGCGCTTCTTACAAAACAGCCTACTGAAGGTCGTTCGAAAGAAGGTGGTCTTCGTTTCGGAGAGATGGAAAAAGATTGTCTTATTGCGCACGGTGCTGCAATTACTTTAAAAGAACGTTTTGGCTCTGATAAAACGACTGTAAAAATCTGTAAAACTTGCGGAATTACGGCTACAAAAGACAGAGTTAAAGGAAAAGATATGTGTCCGTTATGTAAGGGAACAGATATAATTGATGTAGATATGAATTATGCATTTAAACTTCTTTTGGATGAACTTAAGAGTATGTATATATATCCGCAAATAGTTGCACAAGAGGATTAATCGGAGGAATTTTTATGGGCACAATTAAAGAAATTAAATTTAAGATGTTATCTCCTCAGATGATACAAAAGCTTTCTGTTATGGAAGTAACTACGTCAGAAGTATATGATGTGGATGCTTATCCTATTGATGGTGGGGTTATGGATCCTCGAATGGGTGTAATTGATCCAGGTATGCGATGTAAAACCTGTGGTGAAAAATTAGGTGAATGTCCCGGTCACTTCGGGCATATTGAACTTGCACGACCGGTTCTTAATATATTATTTTTAAAGGAAATAAAGACTTTACTTACGTATAGTTGTAAGTGTGGTGCTATTCTTGCAAAAAAAGAAGATATTGCAAAAAAACCACTTAAAATTAGTTCTTTGCCACCTATGAAAGTATGTCCTGAATGTGGCGAGAAATACGAAAAAATTAAATTGGAAAAACCATCTTCATTTTATCGAGGTAAAACTGCAATTACGGCTTTGGAAGTTCGTGAACAGTTTGAGAAAATATCTGATTCTGATGCAAATCTTTTGGGTATTATTGGCGGCAGACCAGAATGGATGGTATTGACTATTCTTATGGTACCTTCTGTTACTACAAGACCTTCAATTACATTAGAAAATGGTGATAGATCTGAAGATGATTTAACACACAAGTTAGTGGATGTAGTTAGAATTAATAAACGATTCGCAGATAATCTTGAAATTGGGGCTCCTGATTTTATTATTGAAGATTTATGGGAATTACTTCAATATCACGTATCTACTTATTTTAATAATGAGATTGCTTCAATTCCACCGGCAAGACATAGATCGGGAAGATCATTAAAGACTTTATCTCAAAGATTAAAAAGTAAAGATGGTAGATTTAGACATAATTTGAGTGGTAAAAGAGTTAATTTCTCTGCACGTACTGTTGTATCTCCGGATCCAAATATTAGTATTAATGAGGTAGGGGTTCCTGACAGAATTGCTAAAGAACTTACAATTCCAATTAAGGCTACAAAGTTGAATATTACTGAGCTTCAAAAATACATTAAAAACGGACCTAATGTTCATCCTGGTGCAAATTATATCGTAAAACCGGATGGGATGAGAAAAAAGATTATTGATGATACTAAAGAAATGATTTTAGAGGAATTTAAACCCGGTTATATTTTAGAGAGACACATGATTGATGGTGATATTGTTATATTTAACAGACAGCCATCTTTGCACAGAATGTCTATAATGGCGCATACTGTAAAAGTGATGCCGCATAAGACATTTAGAATAAATCTGTGTGTTTGTAAGCCATACAATGCGGATTTTGACGGGGATGAAATGAATCTTCACTTTCCACAAACTGCAGAAGCCAGGGCTGAGGCAAAAGAGCTTATGTTGGTTCAAGAAAATATTAGATCTCCTCGTTTCGGTGGTCCAATTATTGGTTGTGACCAGGATTATATTTCCGGTAGTTATCTGATAACTAAGAAAGATACTGTCTTTTCAAAAGCGGATGTTGCACAAATTTTGGCATCTGCCGGTGTTGAGAATGTAGAACTTAAAAAGGATACATATACCGGACGGGAACTTTATAGTTTTGTAATACCTAAAAGTATTAATGTATCTTACAGGTCATCTGTTTGTGAAGGCGTTGATGAAAAAGATGACGATTATGTTGTGATTAAAAACGGTCAAATAACTCAAGGTGCTGTTGATGATAAATCAATATCACCATTTAAGGGCGTACTTTTAGATACTATTGATTTTGAATGTGGTCATGCAGCGGCTAGATTATTTTTAGATCAAATAACAAGAATTATATCTGAGGTTATGGCAAGGAAAGGTTTTACCATTTCTGTTGGAGATTTGGATATGGATGCATCTGTTGATTTAGAAATTCAAAAACATATGGATTCTAAATTTAAGGTTGTGGAAAAACTAATTGATACTTTCAAAAAAGGTAAAATTGATGCATCTCCCGGAAGATCACAAGCTGAGACTGTTGAAGATTTGATTATGATTGAGCTTAATAACATTACAAATGATGTTCAAAAAATAATTAAATCTGGTGCTAAAGAGTCAGGTGCGCTTATAATGGCGAAAACCGGAGCTCGTGGTAGTATTCAGAATTTAGCATATATGTCCGGTATGGTTGGTCAGGAAGCTGTTCGTGGACGACGTATATTTAGAGGATATAAAAATAGAACACTTTCACATTTCAAGAAAGGCGATTTAATGCCTTTAGCACACGGTTTTGTTAGAGAATCGTTTAAAGAAGGAATTGGTCCTTTAGGATTTTTCTTTGAAGCACAGAAAGGTCGTGAGGGTATAATGGATTCATCTTTAAAGACAAGAGTGTCCGGTTATCTTCAAAGACGGCTTGTGAATGCGCTACAGGATATTGTTGTAAGTGAAGATATGAAGGCTTATGATGGTACTGGTTCTGTTGTTCAATTTACGGCAGGCGAGGATGGAATAGATCCTTCAAAAAGTGATCGCGGTACGCTAGACCGTACGATTCATGTTTAGGGTGGTTATGTTATGACAGAAATAAAGCTTCCGGGAATATACGACGGAATGAAATTTACAAAAGAAAAAAGAAAAGAACTAGAAGCAAAATATGTAAAGATGATGTATACGCCTGGTGAAGCTATTGGTGTAGTTGCAGCTCAATCTATTTCAGAACCGGCAACACAGACAACACTTAGATCATACCACGCGGAAGGTAGAACTCAGTTAGTAACTACTCAAGGTCTTCCAAGATTAATTGAGCTTTTTGATGCGCGAAAAATACCAAAAACACCTACAATGAGTATTTATCTTCACAAAGATCAAAATGACAAAGTACATGCGGCAAAAATTGCGGCAAAAATCAAAGAAACAAAACTTATTCAAATAATTGATACTGATGCATTGGATTTAGTAAATTTTAGAATTGAAATTAATTTAGATAAGGCTCAAGTAAAATCACTTGAAATTGATGTTGAAAATGTATGTACTCTTATCAAAAAAAGCATTAAGAACATAAATATGACTGTTGAGGGTAATACTATTTTGGTTGAGCCTAAAAAAGAAGAAATGACAATAAAAGATTTGCAAAGTATTCGAGTTAAGGTGAGAGATAAATACATTAAAGGTATTAAAGGAATTGAACAGGTAATTGTTGAAAAAGATGGCGATGATTGGGTTATTAAAACTCTTGGTTCAAATTTTAAAAAAGTTTTAAAAATGGCTGAAGTTGATACTTTACGTTCATTTACAAACAATATTTATGAAATTAGAAGTTTGCTTGGTATTGAAGCTGCAAGAAATTCAATTGTTAGGGAAACACTTGCGACAATGAGAGCACAGGGTGTGGATACGGATATTAGACATGTTTTATTAGTGGCTGATGCAATGACATCAACCGGTGATATTCGGGCAATTGGTCGATATGGTATTGCCGGTGGTAAATCATCTGTTCTTTCAAGAGCTAATTTTGAAGAAACAGTAAAACACTTAACAAATGCAGCTATTGGTGGTGAAGTTGATCCATTAAAGAGTATTGTTGAAAATATAATTATGGGTAATATTGCTCCAGTGGGTACTGGTAGTGTAAAACTTAAAGTTAAGGAATAATGGGGATTTTTATGGATAACAATCTTGAGAGAGAAATAAAAAATGCAATAATTGAAAAACAAGTAATTATCGGCACTAACAGAACGTTTAAGTCTTTAGAGAAAAAAGAGATTAAGCAGTTGGTTGTTGCAAATACATGTCCATCTGACATTGTTGATAAATTGAATACCTATTCAAAGGATTTAAAAATTACGCTAGCAGAAATTAGTGCTAAAAATTTAGGCACGCTTTGTAGAAAGCCATTTTCTGTATGTGTTTTAGGTTTAAAGAAATAAATTTTTGCGTTTATTATGAGAAAATACGGATTTGAAGATATCGGTTATATAACAACCTTTGAAAAAATGACAAAAAGTTCCGTTGTCGATTATATATCGGATGGCGGTATTTTGTATTTTGTTGTAAATTCCCGAAATTTTTACGAAATTATCGGTCGGGATGGTGTAAATATCAAAAAATTATCTGAAAAGTTCGGTAAAAAGATAAAGGTTTATCGATATTCGAAAGATATAAAAGAGTTTATAAAAAATTTGGTTATAAAACCTTGCGAAAAAATCGAAATTATAGATGATAAAAACGGAAAGTCTTTAAAGATTAAGGTTGCAAACAAGGATAAAGCAATAATTATTGGTCGCGAGGGTAAGAATCTTACGATTATTAAAAAATTAATGGACAGGCAGTTTGGAATTAAGAAAATACAAATAATGTGATTTTTATATTCGGCGGATAAAAAATTAGTATATATTCATATTCAAAACGGCTATATGTAATATTTAAAGGAGTGAAAAATATGCCAAAAGGACTTTACGCGGGACGAGATTTAGTCAAAAACCGTAAGAAAAAACGATGGAAGAGTGTAGATTACGTTAGACGTATACTTAAATTACGGGAAAAATCAGATCCACTTGCAGGAACACACCAAGCAAAAGGTATTGTTTTAGAGAAAAGACAATTAGAAGCGAAGCAGCCACACTCCGGTTTGCTTAAGTGCGTTAGAGTACAGCTTATTAAAAATGGTAAGCAAGTTACTGCTTTTTGTCCGGAAACAGGTGCTATTAATCATGTTCAAGAACACGATGAAGTTCTTTTAGAAGGAATCGGCGGTTCTAACAGCGGACCTAAAGGATCCCTGCCTTCCGTAAAATGGAAAGTTATTCAGATTAATGGTATATCATTACATCACCTGATTACAGGAAAAAGAAAGAGAGCTAGCAAGTGATTATTATGAGTGAAGCAAAATTATTCGATAGATGGGATATGGATGATGTATCTGTTAAAGATGCAGGTCTTGTAGATTATGTTACAGTTGAGCCTATAATTGTGCCTAAAACAGGCGGACGTCATGCAAAACAGCAATTTCACAAATCAAAAGTGCCTATTGTTGAGCGACTTATAAATAAATTATTTGTTGCCGGACATAAAGGTAAGAAACATAAAATTACGAGTGGTAACAATGTTGGAAAGACTTATGTTGTTTCCAATCTTGTCTATAAAGCTTTTGAAATAATTGAAGAGCAAACCAAGAAAAACCCTGTTGAAGTTTTAGTGACTGCAATTGAGAATTCTGCACCTACTGAAGAAGTGATGTCTTACCAAAAAGGTGGTATAATGGCTCGTGAAGGTGTTGTAACTTCGCCTCAAAGGCGGGTTGATCTTGCATTAAAGCATATGGCTCAAGGAACATTTCACAAATCTCATGGAAATAAAATACCTGCATCGCAAGTTCTTGCAAAAGAAATTATTGGTGCATATAAAAGTGATTCTGCATCTTATGCATTTTCCGAACGTGTGAGAAGAGAAAAAGAAGCTACCGGATCATTGTAATTCGGTCATATCTTATATTCGAACCGGCTTTGTCGGTTCGGAAAGTTTTTATTTTTTTTATTGGATAGCGTGGGCTATGTTTTTTTATATTTTAGATTTTAATTGTGTCGTATAATTTAGATTATTTTGATTTTTTTTAAGAAATCACATATCAGCCAGTTTGGCTTTGATTTCTACGATTTCGTCGATTTTGAATGTTGCTCTGTTGCCTTCTACGTGCTTTTCTTTTTTGGTTCCTTTGATGCTGATTTTTACGCAGTTGGCTGGTAGTTTTAGTTTGCATTTTAGGTGATTGTTGAATTCGTCAAATATTATTTTTATTTTGATACCATATGTTGTTCTGTCTATTGTGAGGTCTAATATGGAGTTTCCGATTTTTTTGCCGTGCAAATACATATGACCCCAATCGTCTGATAGTTTTGGTTCTAGTGTTAGTTCGTTTTTGATTAAATCTGCGCTTATGCCGAAAAGATAGCTGTCAACTGCATGAACCAATAGACCTGAAGACCATGCTTGCATGGGACTTCCTAATAATTCTCCGGTTTTTGCATCAAGGCATTCTGAAATTGTTCCGATTCCGTATCTTTCACTGTCATAAGCCATGCTTTTTAGGCATTCTACGCCTGGTTTAATCATATCATATTTTAGAAATGCGCATGCACCCCAACCAGTGGTAAGTCCCCAAACGGAACCTGTGTGGTATCCTTTAGAGTCGAAGTCTTTTTCGTTTGTTCCTCTTGTTTGTATTCCAAAAAAGCTTAAAAAATCAGTATTTATTGTTGTAAGTGTTTTTCTTGCATTTAGTGCCGGGATTTGACCAAACATTAAGGGGATTAATACGTTTGATGTTTTTATCATTTCTGTTTGTTTTGTATTTTTTATGTTGTATGTGTCGTAGAAGAATTTGTTTTTTTTACTCCAGAATTTTTTAATGCCTGTTTTTATTTGGGTTCCTAGTTTTTGTCCTTCTAGTGCTTTTGCCCATAGGCTTTGAACATCTATTGCTGTTCCATTTCTTTTAATTGAATCCATCCAGGTGCCGTTATTTTCCTGGATTATTATGTTGTGTTTAAGTTTTATTCTTGAAATTATGATTTCTATTGTTTTTTTGATTTCGTTTGCAAATTCAACATCGTTTGTTGTTTTGATGTATTTGTGAAGTACGCAAAGGAAAAGTGGGTCTACATCGGCACTATAATATTTTGCGGTTCCGTCAAGATTGATTAGCGTTGGTATTTGGTTTTTTCCGTTTGCAGCCATTGTTCGTAAAAGATTTTTTACTGTTTCAAATTCTCCGGAATCTATTAGTCCAAGAGCAGTCCATAGTGTGTCGCGGCCCCAATATTCTAAAAACCATGGTAATCCTGCGAACATTCCTTGACCGAAATATGAATTTGATATGTGTGCGTTTATTGCATGTTTGCTGGATGAGTACGCGTAATCAAGAGCGTTAATTGGTGTGCTTATATTTGATGTATTTGTTTCATGGTTTAATTTGGTGTCATTTTTCTCAATGATATTTGCCCAATTGTTGTGCAATATATCAAAATCTTCTACATTTTTTGTGAAAAGAAAAGGTATTGTTATTGTTTTTTTTGGTTCTAGTTCAAAATTAACTGTGTAATTTCCAGGGATAAAGCATCTTTGTTTGTTTCCCGGGTAATGGTCTTTGTATGTTTCATGTCCGCTAAATATTATGTTTGCAAATGATACGCGACCTGCCCCGAATGTAGCTGCGCTGTTTTTTGATGAAACAGTTACGCAATTTCTTACTTCGTTTATTTTTTTTGTGTATGTAGTGTTATGCCAGTTATCGTATTTGGTGCGTAAATTAATTGCTGCTTCTAAATTTAGATTTAAGTTCTTTTTTTCTTTTGAATCATTTGTGATTGTAAGTGTACATATGATTCCGTTGTTTGTGGCATAATTTGATTCTTTTATTGTAAGTTGCATTGATTTTATTTCTCGGTTGTATTTGGTGCTCCATGGTATTGATTCTACTGATGTTATATCTGTTGAAGATAGCCAAAAATCATTGATGTTAATTGCGAAATAATCTAATAGTTTTTTGTCTTGTGCCCAAATACCGGACCATTTATTTGAAAAATTACCGTTTAAATCCCGATGGATGAAGTACATGCCTGAGGATAATGTTGTTGTTTTTTTATCAAAACCGGTTTGTTTGTTTTTATATATTATTTTTTCTATCATTATAATCACAAAAGTTATTTTTTGTATTTACAAATTAATTATAAAATTTATTTAAACAAGGGAGTATATATAATTACTTAATTCTTAAAAGAAGGATTAAACTGTCATATTTTACTTAATGGTGTAAAAACATAGTTCTATCTTTTAAGTGGTGATGTATAATAACTTTTTTGAACGAATGAGGGTTGTGAATAATAATGAATGCAAAGGCAGATTATTTTTTTGAAGTGTCGTATGAAGTGGCAAATAAGGTTGGCGGAATTTATGCTGTTATTACTTCGAAGGCTCCTGTAATGGCTGAAAAATATAAACAAGGTTTTATTCCTGTTGGACCTTGGATTAAAGGAAAAAGTAATCTGGAATTTAGTGAAAATGATGCAAAAACAAGCGAATTTGGCGAGGTTTTTGAAAAACTGAAATCAAATGGTATTGTTTGTCATATAGGGACGTGGGATATTCCCGGAAGTCCTACTACGATTCTTATTGATAATGAAAAATATTATAATTCTAATAAAAATCAAATAAAGACTGATTTATGGAATCAATACGGTATTGATTCTATTCGTGCTGATTGTTGGTTTGATGATCCTGTTGTTTTTAGTTATGCTGCAGGGATTGTGATTGATGAAATTTCAAAGAAAATGAATTCTAAGTTATGTGTTGCGCAGTTTCATGAATGGATGACTGGGGCGGGTTTATTATATTTGAAACATGTAAAATCAAAAGTTGGAACTGTATTTACTACACACGCGACTATGCTTGGTAGAACCATGGCAGGCGTTAATGAAAATCTTCATGAGGAAATTGAACAAGGGCTTAAACGAGGGACTTCTGTTGATCCTCAAAAAGCTTATCATTATGGAATTGAATCAAAACATTTAACTGAAATTGCGTGTGCTAAAAATGCGGATGTATTTACTACTGTTTCAAAAACAACTGCAAGAGAAGCGGAATATTTATTAGGTGTAAAACCTGAAGTGATACTTTCAAATGGACTTAGTATGGCAACGTATCCTAGTATGGAAGATCTTTCATATGTACATAAGAAGTATAAGATGAAGATTACAAATTTTCTTCGTGCGTATTTTCGTCCTTTTTATGATGTTAATCTTGTGGATCCTAGAATTATGTTTATTTCCGGTAGGTATGAATATCACAATAAAGGAGCTGATATGTTTACTGAATCCTTGGGGCGCTTAAATCAAAAATTAAAGGATGAGGGTAGTGAAAAGGACGTTTTTGTGTTTTATTTAATACCTGCTGATATTAGCGGTGAAAATATTGACGTTTTAAAGAATGTTACGCTTTTTAATGAGATTGAGAATTATGTTGATGATCTTTTGCCGGAATTGAAGCATTCTATTATGGGGGCTATAACTCGCGGTAAAGATTTGATTGAACAAATAGATGAGGGTATTACAAGTACGCATATCCAAGAGATAAAAAAACAGATGCATGAGTTTAGATCAAAAACCGGTCAAGTTCCGCCATTGTGCGCTTTTAATCTTAATTATGATGTTTCTGGGGATAGTATTCTTAATGGGTTTAAGGCTAATGGACTTTTGAATCGTAAAGAGGATAGGGTGAAAGTAATATTTTATCCTGCATATCTTTCGAATGCGGATCGGCTTATTTCAATAAATTATAATTCGTTTATTATTGGGTCTAGTTTCGGTATTTTTCCGTCATTTTATGAGCCTTGGGGGTATACGCCGGTTGAATGTGCGGCTAATGGTTGTCTTTCAATCACTACGGATTATTCCGGATTTGGAAAATTCATTGACGAGAATCGTGTTGCGGCCGTAAATGATAAAAAAGATAGGGGTATATATATACTTAAACGCGAAAATCAAAAATATGATAATTGTGTTGAATCATTAAAAAATAGACTTTATGATGTCGTTCATATGACTAAAAATGAGATTGTTGAAGAAAAACATATCGCGAATCGCCTTGCATATCTTACTGATTGGAAATATTTGGGCGAAAATTATATACGGGCACATAACTTATCGTTAAAAAAGAATTCATAATTTAAGTATTTTACTTATTTTTTTGGATTGTTTTGTGATTTTATAATTGTATTTTGTAATGTTTGTTAATATGTGGGTAGAAATAATATGGATAATAATGGAAATCAATATAATCAACAGAATTTGAATCAAAAGATTTTAGATAAGATTATGAAGCAGTTAAATATTGCTCCAGGGGATATACAAGACAGTAAAAAACTTAAAAATGTTGTTCTAATTACGCCTGATTATTTGCCAAGAACTTTATCTGATATTTCTATACAATCAAAACAGCTTGCGGAATCTCTTGTTAGAAGAGGGGTAAATACGCATGTGGTTGCATATGATCCGTGGAAAGTTGGTGTTGTTGATGAGATTGCAGGTGTTAATGTTCATTATATTGGAAATTCTATTAAATCTTATTCTCCGCTTACGTGGTCTATTACGGTTGGTATGGAAATAGGAAAAACGGTTGCTGATATTTATCATAAAG
>WSZW01000175.1 GCA_013139905.1 archaeon | reverse complement strand
CTTGCCCGCTCAGAACTCGCTTCTCAGAATAAATACTGCTTCATTTCTCAATGGCGCACTGTCCCTAAAAAACAGATATTTGATAACATCCTCAAAATCTTCTCCTTCAAGATTGAAATCATGCATTGCAGTATAATACTTGGGAAATCCTCCAAAAACAGAATAAAATTTTATAAAATCCTCTTCGTTGTTATACTTAAGTTTTTTCAAAAACACCCTTACATTTTTATAGGACAAAGGCTTGAGATTTAACGAAGATTTCATTCGCCCGTATAACGGAGCTTTTGAATCCTCAAAAACTTTTTTTATTAATCCAATAATAGACCCTAAAAATACAAAATGCATCTTTTTTTGTTGATTTTCGTCAATTTCCCGTTGCAGGACCGAAAAGAAAGCAGGATAAACATTTTTCATATACTGTACTTCATCAAATATTATTCTTGTATTTTCACAAACACGGAAAAGCAGACGGATAAACGAATCAAAATCTTTTATCCCGACATCCTTATCTATATATCCCTTTTCTTTCAGCTCCATTTCAAATTCTTTAAGCAGTGACTCCTTTGTTTTACCTTCATAAACAAAAAAATACAAAGAATGCATGCTTTTTGATGCATGCTTTATAAGTTCGGTTTTCCCAACGCGCCTTGGCCCGTAAATTAAGGTTGTAAACAGCCTTTTTTCTGAAAGTTTCGCAATATTTTCCAATTCCAAAAGTTCTGTTTCGCGGTTTATAAAAATCATAAACATCACATAATATAGTTAATTACTATTATAGTTAATTACTATATATAAAGTTATCGTTGAAAACAAGAACCAATATAACCGAAATTAACGGCGAAACGCCCTTTCTAAACAACATACACAAAATAAGACTTTATGCGCATATAAAGATTTATATTCATCAATCAATACTCTCCGCAAACAACTTCACCGAAAACAAACCAATCAGATGGATCCGCAAAACCAATATTAGAATCAGTAATTTTAACAGAAATCGCAGAATCTATTTCGTTAATTTCATCAAGATACAAAAAATCATCATAAAGCGTACCGGTTTCACCTACTTTTAAAACAACCAACCAAATTCCCGGCACACCACCACCACCATAACCAAACTCCTCATTCACCAATGAATATTTTTCCCCGGAACATTCAAAGTCTTCAACCATATAAGTATTAGGATTAGTAATATCATCAGAATCATCCTTATTAGAAATATCACCAACCCATTCCACCTTATTCGTATATGTATCCAAAAAAGTCATACCGGACGGATAACCGCCGCAATCAGACGGTTCCACAACACAACAATCAGGATCACTTGCAAGACATATAGTAACAACAGGTTCACAATCCACAAAATATTTCTTGATACATAAACCTGTTCGTTTTTTATTTTTTGAATCTTCAACCGTAACTGGTTTTATTCGTTTCACGTTATGTTCAATAGTATGTTCCCCGCTATCAGGGCACGGTCCGGTATATTTCACAGTTAAATCATCCTTTGTAAGATCTATTTGAAATCTATCCGGAAAATCAAACTTTTTTACAACCTGATTTGCAGACGCAAAAGATGCATATTTTAAAGCCATAGCAATATCGTTAGCCGTAGCTTCTGTAAGAGAAGTAATATCAGAACAAATAGTTCTATCCGATTGATTCAATGCAACATAAGACACAAAAACCATAGCAATCAATATCGCAGTAGCCATTACAATCTCATTAACCGTCGTATCCATAAAATTACATCCAAATAATCAACTATTAACTCTTAGTCGCAACAGCGGCCAAAATCTCACCGAACCAACCCATCCGCTCCTTAACGCCTATCAAATGTTCCGTAAAACGATTTCCGGTTGTAAACATAACATAAAACACTAAAAGAAGTATTATTAATGATATAATTGCCATAGGTATTGCAGTCTGAGCCTTGATATGTTTTAAACGCATAAACATATTATTAACAAGTAGAATAAATAAAGATTCGCCATAACAATCTATAAATTTTTAAAAATAATCAAACAACAATTACCTCAACCATATTTATAATTAACGGAACAAGGATTACAAATGAGAATATTATGCACCTCGGACTTCCATAGAAGCGATAAAATAGTCAAAAATGTTCTAAATATCATAAAAACAAAAAACATAGATGTTTACATAAATGCAGGCGACTTTTTATCAAATGATTTTGCCAAAGATTTTTTCAAAAAACTAAAAGTAAAAACATTCGTTGTTTCGGGAAATTGGGACTGGGATATGAAATACAAAGGAAAATATGTATCCATCCTAGAAGATAAATTAGAAAAATACAAAGACTATTATTTTTTCGGCGTAAACCCCGATTTCGCAGACGCCGATTATTTCACAAAAATGGTAAAAAACGTACCAAAAGAAAAATTGATTTTTATATCTCACTCGCCCCCATATAACATCCTGGATAAAATGTGGAATGGTGCGCACATAGGATTTATAGAATACAACGAATTTGTAAAGAAAAATAAACCAATTCTTCACGTATTCGGCCACATCCACGAAAACAACGGCATAAAAAAAACAAAAAATACAACATACATAAATGCAGCCCTGGCAGCATCAAACAAAGCATACATTATAGACATTCCTTCAAAAAAAATAGAAACAGTGATATTAGATGCGTGAACTAAAAATACCAAAACCATTTCTTGACCGATATAATGAAATCTTAGGCGATAAATCTAGTGAATTTATAGACTATTGTAAAAAACCACTAAGAAAATCCATCAGAATAAACACAATCAAAGCAGACCCAAAAATAATTATAAAACAAATCAAAAAAAAAGGCTGGACACTAAAAAAAATACCTTGGTGCAATAATAGCTATTGGGTCGATAATTGGGGCGAAACACCAATTGGAAACACAATAGAACATTTCATGGGTCATTTCTACGTCCAGGAAGCATCATCCATGATACCGCCCGTCGTCCTTGACCCACAACCAAACGAAACCATTTTAGACGTAGCAGCAGCACCGGGATCTAAAACAACACAAATGGCTGAAATGATGAAAAACACAGGCGTCATAGTAGCAAACGACCCTAATTTAGGACGAATAAGAGCCCTTAGATTTAATCTTGACAAAGGTGGCGTTGTAAACACAATCGTGAATCGAAAAGACGGTGCCGCAATCAATAGAACAAACATAACATTCGACCGCATATTACTTGACGCTCCATGTTCAGCAGAAGGAACAATCAGAAAAGATTGGAAAGTCCTGAACCATTGGGGCGAAAAACACATAGCAAGTCTTTCAAGAATTCAAAAAAGACTAATATTATCTGCAACAGATAACCTTAAAGATGGCGGTACATTAGTATATTCAACATGCACATTAGCCCCCGAAGAAAACGAAGAAGTCATATCATTCTTGCTTGACAAAAAACCGGAATTCGAAGTTGTAAAATCAAACATAAAAGGACTAAAAACCCGACCCGGAATGACCACATGGAGAAAAAAACAATACAACGAACAAGTCAAAAACTGTGCAAGAATATATCCGCAAGACAATGATTCCGAAGGATTTTTTGTGGCAAAGCTGCGAAAAAGCTTCGAACCCAACAAAAAAACAAAAGTAAGATGATTTTTTGTGGCAAAATTAATCAAAAACAAAAAAACATCAAACAAAGAAAAATAACAATCGTGATTACCATGCTTCAATTCGTAAACTCAAAAAAGAAAAAAGAACTAACAAAACAATTAGATGAGAGATTCGGGATAACAAAAGAAACATTCAACGATTACCATTTCATAGAAAACGATGAAAAATTCTGGATTTGCTCTCAAGACACAACATCAATTGATTTTAAAAACTTACGAACCGAAGGCATCGGCATGCTTTTTGCAAGAAAAGGCATCACACTCAAACCAACAACAAACATGATTCAGCTTTTCGGCAACCAAGCAGCAAAAAACATAGTAGAACTAAACGAAGAACAAAAAACCCGATTCTTATCAGGTCTAGACATATCCGAACTAGACGCAAACGTCGATTCCGGTTACGTTATCGTGAAATTTCAAGATAACTACCTAGGCTGTTCCCTATACAAAGAAGGAACCCTAAAAAACCAAATCCCAAAAGCAAGACGAATCAAGAAATTATATTAACCAAAAGAAAAAACACAAATAAATAATTAAACCCCTAACTAAACTCATATTAGTGGGCTGGTGGCTCAGCTGGTAGAGCACTACCTCGGCATGGTAGGGGCCGCGCGTTCGAATTTCGTAAAAATTCACTTTACGAACGAAAATCGCGCCCAGTCCACCAATAATTCCAATGGTGATATTAATGAATGATTGTATATTCTGTAAAATAGCAAAAGGCGAAATTCCGGCACTTAAAATTTATGATGACGCAGAGTTTATCGGATTTCTTGACGTGAATCCAAGATTCGTAGGACACGCTTTAGTAATTCCGAAAAAACACGCAGAAACAATACTGGATTTAAGCGAAGACGAAGCAGGACACATGTTTAAAATCGTACAAAAAATAGCAAAAGAAATAACAACAAAATTAGGCGTAAAAGGATTTAATATTGGAAACAATAACGGCCAAATAGCAGGACAAGCAGTCCCTCACGCACACATCCACATATTACCAAGAACAGATGCAGACGAACATCATGCAGGATTCGAAGCAGCATTCAAACCAGATGAAAACGCAAAAAAAGAACTGGAAAACACACTCAAAAAAATAGGTACTATTTCCTCAATTGAAAAAACAACAACAATAAACGAACCGGAACCAAAAAAAGAAGAACCAACAAACAACGATGAATTTGTATTTGTTGATGACGATGCAACACTAAGCAAAATGGACGGATAATAACAAATAAACCTATTTTTTCCTAACAAACATAACTGCCGCAAATAACAACACAACAAGCAACCCATAAAAACCAAGTCCCGGACTTCTAGAAACAACATTACCTTTATCATCTATTTGATAAATTAAAACATCAACATCTTTTCTTGTTTTAAGCCCATTCATATTTGATTTCGCTTCAACAATCAACTTATTTGAACCCGCTTTACCGCCAAAAATATTTATCGGTATCAACAACTCAGAATTAGCTTCAACAGACACCACCTTATGAGTTCTATTTGAATATTCATGACCCTCAAAATAAGACCAATATCTTATTTGAACCGGATCACCATAAATATCAAATTCTATTATATCAGACATATCAAGTGGATTTTTAACAGACAAATAAATTGTTTTTGTCTCTCCAAGAGACATTTGTATCGTTTCAGAATCACCAACAATAGATAATTCCGGAGACTCTAACTTAGCACAAATAGATGCACCCAAACACATCCCTGAAAAACAGTCATCAGACACAACACAACCACAACCCTCTCTCTTTTTCACAACTATAGTTCCATTAGTATAAATCAAATTACCCGCAATGTCTGTTGTATTTATACCATAATTATAATTACGTGTTTCACACTCAACAGGCAACTTAATCGCACATTCAGTCTCACCAATAGTATAATCAATACTACAAGAATCAAACGACGTAAAAATAGTCGTAACATTACAACCGGAAAGACCATCATTACAATTCACAATAAATGATACATTCTCAAACGACGGAGTTGGATTTGTATCTATATCAACCACTATAGACGGTGCTGTCATATCTAAAATAATCGAATCATTTTCAGTATTATTAATATTTCCATATATGTCTTTAACTTGAACATATACCGTTTTTGTTCCATCCGCACCGGAAAGTACCCACGGTGTTGTTTCATCACATATATCAAACACACCATAAGTCACACTATCATTTGAAAAAGCACACTTAAGAGATGTTTTTGGTGTTAAATCATCAAAATAATCCAAATTTAATGTCACATCAATATTATTCGTATAAATAGCATAATCATTAATTGTAATATTTACCTGCGGCGGTGTTGTATCGCAATTAATCCACATTGTAGGATCAGTATCATCGCAATCAAATTCAACACATCCAAGACCACGTCCATCACCATCAGCATCAATACAAGTACTAGGAACAAATAAACAATCAGAATCATCCATATCAAAAGCACAATCATAATCATTATCAATTCCATCATGACAAAAAAATGATGTACTAAAAAATAATTCTAAATTTGAAAGTTCATAATAATCCATATTATTATTTTCATCAAAACCAATTTCATAATAAGGTGCATATTCTAAAGTAGATTCAGTACCGGACACACAAGAACCGCCACCATCAATACACATTTCACCACAATTTTGAACACCATCACCACAATGACTACAAAGATCACAATAATTAAAAGAACTAGTATTTGTACAATCAGCACATTTTATCTTTCTTAATCCCCCGGTAACTTGAGTAGTACTAGTTACTGCAAACCTCGTAAAACTTGTAATTACAGGATACATTTGATATATCCCGGGATTTAAAACCATACTGATAGTCGCAGGACAATCACCCGATGCTGCCGGCCAACACATATCATATTCATCAGAACCCAAAACATCACAAGTTTTAGCAACATCATCTTTATCTAAAACAAGATTTTGATTAGATGTTGTTGTTGCATATGTTTTTAATTTAATATCCGTCTCACCGGTAGACAAAGTTGAACTTGTTTCCACTTCAACCAAACATGTTTCTTCAAGAGAATACACTAATTTTCCCGGACTGGCACAATATGCCGTTCCACTAATAGAC
>WSZW01000032.1 GCA_013139905.1 archaeon | reverse complement strand
CTATTTTAAATGGTTGTCTCAGAACAATATTTATTTTGTATACTGGTCTAGTAATAATATTTAATTTATATAATGGTCTTAAAATAATATCTAATTTAACGGGAAATTCATAATCTATAACAATAGTTTCTGGTAAACCACCATAAGATGCTGAACCATAACTATAACTTCCAAAAGACATTTATAACTCCTATTTTGGTTTGGGTAATTTATCCCCAACAATAATTACCATACTCTTCAATTGGTAGTACAGTGACATCTCCCCAATTAATATTTTCCTTTACTTGTATTGCTTGTTCGAACGCTTCATATTTTTTTATCACAAGATATTTAGCATCATCTTCTGATTTTGCAATCGCAAATGCTATACCTCTATGACCATCATCGGAGTTTGGCCACACATACAGTTTATACTCTTGTTCCCATTCATTGGGTGGGTCAACCACACATGCATTGAATGAAGAACAGTTGTTATTTCCAATCATATATCTTCTCACTTTACGCTAATGATGTTGAACCATAACTACTACTTCCAAAAGACATTTATAACTCCTATGGTTTTGGATATAATTCTAAAGCATCAATTACTGTATCTCTAATACTTGTTGCTTGTATTCCTGTTTTACTCATTCTATCAACAGAAATTAATAATGCTGTAAATGCTATTTCTTCAACTGAATGGGATTTATAAACTTCATCTGTAATATTTTTTATCCATTCTCTTTTTAAATCTGGTAAATCAATAACATACTTTTCTTCGGTAGTTATTTCAATAACATTTGAATTTACTACTTTAGTATATTTTATATCACAATTTGGCATTATTGGATTAATAATAGCATTAGAATTACCTTCATAATCATGCCCATTAACATTTGTTAATAATTGTTTTTCTATAATTAAATATACAGATGATTTTGTTGAATACACAAGATTATTTTTTTCAACTTGTGTCATTTCTTTAACTATGTCATTTTCAATAACATAATATTTAGGATTACAATCAGGTAATATAGGATTAATTATCCAATCTTTTATTGGGTAATTTGGAGTATTAACTGATTTTAAATATTGTTTTGTTTTTCTGTTAATTACATTGGACATATAATCACCCTATAAATTGTGGAACTCTTCGTTGATGTTGAACAGGACTAAATGATAAATAAAAAGGAGATGATCCACTGTCTGTTGGATTATTTACATTCTTATGTGTTGTTAATGCCCAATTTGCACTTTTATATGTGTTAAGGGATATTCTGGCATAGTATAATATTCCTTCACCATAATCATGGTAAGCCGAACTAGTGTGTGTGTTTTTAAATATTTCTAATGCCGATGCATTACCCTGTCTGATAGCAGATGTTACATTAGTATCCTCTTCAACTCCGTCCACATATATATAATGTGTAGTTCCATTATATGTTATCTGAATTGTTTTTTCAGATGTTGTATCAAACCCATTATTTGTAGATACATATTGATTAGCATTTGCTTGATCTCTAAAATTAAAACTTAATTTTGTACCAGACGCTTCATCATCAACACCCTTAAAATGCCATTCAGCATTTGATCCATCATACCATTTAGATATAATGGTCTCTTCGGCATCAACATATTCAAAACCCTTTAATCGTAATTCAATGGTATAATTCATATCATTAAGATCAAGTACATCACCAAATCCATAATATTCATTCACACCGTCTGCTGAAATTCCTTTTCCATAATTACCATCTATTGTATCACCAGATTCAAAATTATTAGATGATGTAGAATTAGTATCATTATTTGTTGAATCAATTATATTAGAATTTGCCACTGTGTTCATCAATTGAACCATATTATAATCGGAATTCCAAACATTTTCACTACCATAAGTTGAATTATCCGCCGGTTCAGTTAAATTAGAATTACCCCAATATACGTAAAATTGGTCATTTTGGGATGCTGTTGTATCCCATTGATACCATATCATTACATCATCAGAATTAGGTACATCTTTAGATTCTATTCCTCTTGCTAAAGGTGTGCCGTCAAGTTTAGCAATGCGAACATCAGCTCCAGCAGCTTTAACTCCAGGAAGACTAATGTTTAACCCGAGAGGAATATCTGTTTCAGACGTAACTTTAGAGCCGTCGATAGTAACAAGTTTACGTCTTGTTAAATGTTCGTTATTAATTACATATACCATTTAAAATTACACCCTGATCTATTAAATACCATTCTTCAGCAAAATTATTTAACATTTTAAGCCCTAGTATATTCAAGGTTCACTGCAATAAGTCTTGCGTCACCGGTCATTGTATCTGTTCCAGCTTTTCTTGTAATTTCAATAATCATTAGATCATCTGCGGCTACAGAAGCTGGATTATATGTTGAATGAGTTGTTATATTTAAATCTAATGTAGTTCCAGTTACAGTATCTGCTGATACATCAACTAAATCTGTGACTACGGCTTCTATAATTTCTTCTCCATCAGTTACACCAATTGATTCAATAGTCCATATTACATTTCCTGCTGTTGCCGTTGCAATCCAATAAAATTTAAATATTATATTTTCACCATCATAATCGGGTACAGGACATCTAAATACTATATGTTCAGCAGTGGAATCATCAAAATCTGCTGTTGAATATCCACCATACACAGTTGTACCAAGTTCTTCTGTTAATGTTGCTGGATTAGTTGCTGTAAGGTAAGCAGATTCTGCTGGTAAATAAATATTTACTGTTTGACTACCAGCACCTGCCGCCTGAAATGTAGGTGCCACTCCTACTCCATTGGAAGTAAGTACGTGTGTAGCCGTTCCCACAGCAACCGTTGCTGGAGCACCCGCTGCATCCCATGTAATTAATTCTCCATCGGTACCATTAGATAAATCTGCAACATCTATATTACTAATACTATTTCCCGTACCATTTGCATCAAAAGTTTTATTTGTAAATGTATCAGTAGTTGCTTTACCAACTAAAGTATCTGTGGCTGCTGGAACAGTAAGTGTTGTAGCTCCCGCCGCTGCTGTGGCATTAACTATTGTTGAACCAGATGTAGAACCAGCAAGTATAAACTTTCCAACCGCTCCACCAATTGTTCCAAATGTTTTAGCACCAGTAACTGTTTGAACATCTGCGAGTACCATATCTCCTGCACCAGCCGGAGATACCCAGGTACCGTCTCCTCGCCAATATGTTGACGCAGAAGCACCAGTTCCAGAATTTAAATTAGTTACAGGGAGATTACCTGTTATATCTGTTGTTAAATCTACTTGTCCTCTTGTAATTACCTGACCAGCTATAGTAATATAATCTGGTGTACCTGCGAGAGTAAC
>WSZW01000147.1 GCA_013139905.1 archaeon | reverse complement strand
CGTATTGTCCCTAAAAAGCCTGTTAATAGGTCAGGATATGCTTATGTCGGACGTGAGTTTACAGGAAAGATGGTTGAATGTTTGATACTGAAAAACGAGGGGTCAGTATAAGTAGAAAGTCACTTGCGCGTCCCTGACTCGTCCACAGGACGGCCAGGGCGAGCAAAAACTACCCGCATGAATGCGGGAGCATGGATAAGATGATGCAAAAATATAAGTATGAATAAATTAAATTTTGTAGTGTGATTAATCATGGTAAGAAAATTCAAAGACGATAATATATTAGGATTTAGAGTGAAATATATAGATGCAGGGTATGGCATGATATTTGCCCAGGTTCCAAAAATAACCACTCAATATATGGGACACGGTAAAAACAAAACACAAGCAAAAAGCAATGTTACTAAAAATTTGAAACAATATCTCAAGCAAAATAAAAAATAACATCTATTCTTTTTTTAAAATTTGCCTATGGATGCATAGGTGCTGGCTCAAGTGACTCGCACCAGTCCGTGACGACACGGACTGACGCTACTCCCCGTACTCCGCTACGCTAAAGTACGGGGCATCTTTTTTTACCGAGCCCTTGATACTTCTACTCTACTCTAATACGATACCTTTATATCCTTATGAGTGGTATATGATTTTATTATGAAATCTACATCTACGTTTAGAAGCTTCAACGGCAGTATTTATGTGCGGGTGCCGCCCACATTTGCAGAGTACTTTAATTTGAAAAAGCAAATAGAAGATGCACATACGAATGAAACGGAACCGGAATGTAAAATAGAAGACCAGGACAAAAACAAACTGCTGGTTGTTTTCAAAAAGTGGTGATATGAATGACACTTGATATTTTTGAAAATCAACTGAGACTTGAATGTCAGCGATTATATGTTTCATTGAAAGATGGAAGCAGAAGCGAAAAGCTAAAAAACAAAAAGGTAAATTCATTGACAGATGTTGTATTTATTGGGCGTGATAATCCTACAAAAATATGTAGAAGTTGTATAATTACATTTGGATCTGTACTTGAAAATTCTGCTATGAACTATGCAAAGGCAATGGATGCAAAAGTTTTTAGAAATAAAAAACTACTGTCATCAGATATAGACATCCTTTTTCAAATAAAAAATATAATTCACCACTTAGAATCAAAAGCAAATATCGAACTTGATAATGAAAAAACAAAGAAAGCGTTGGATTCATTACAAAGAAAACATAAAGTTGTATTTAATGCATTGTGTTGTCATGATCAAGGATGGCAAGTTGTATCTAAGTTTGTTGTATGGACTAAAGAGGATTCTATTGATGCCGCTATAACAGCTAAACATCCGCTTGAGAGTAAACATTTGATGGGATTTAAAGATTACTTTATGCTTTTTGGTGTTGAAGTAACTAAGGATGATTTCTTTAATGTAATTCAAAAAGTATGGGTTGAAGAAGTGGAGGCATATTTATGATTAAAATGGATAAAGAATTTGAAGATTTAATCCCACCATTATCAGAAGATGAATACACACAACTTGAACAAAATCTTAAAGGTGGATGGGAAAGCGAACGTGGGAAAATCATTCTGTGGAATGATACGATAATCGATGGGCACAACCGCTATAACATTTGTCAAAAGAATAATATCGACTTTGAAACACATTCAAAGGTGTTTGATAATAGAGATGATGTTCTACTTTGGATTATTGATAATCAAAGGGGACGTAGGAATATTCCAGACTTTGCCAGGATTAAACTTGAGTTGAAGAAAGTCGATATATTGAGGCCAAAAGCCAAGAAAAATATATCTATTGCTGTGACACAAAGTAATATTGAACGCAACAGTGTAAATCCAACTATTCAGATGTCAGAAAAGATGGAATTACCACAAAAACAGCACCAAGAGCCTACAAATAAACCGCCATCGGTTGACGAAGAAAAAATGGACATATTGAATGTAGAGACATTAACAGTTACACCAAAAGGCGAGCTTGTAAAAAAGATTAAGCCGATTAATATAACTAAAGAAGTGGCAAAAGTTACACACAAATCAGCTGACACGGTGTCTAAAGTGAAATTCATCACAGATCATGCAGATGAAAAAACACAAAAAAAGTTGATGAAGGGTGATAAGGAACTTTCGATAAATAAAGTATATCGTGATTTAAAAAAGGCCGATAAACGAAAACAGATTGTTGAAAGTTTCAATGAACCACAACTACCAGATACCGAAAAAAAATACAATATCATCTATGCTGATCCGCCGTGGAATTTCAAACATTATTCTGATAAAGGCAAAGGCAGAAGTCCAGAAAATCATTATAAATGTCAGAGTTTAAAGGACATAAAAGAGTTGCCTATATCTGATTTAGCAGATGATAATTGTGTGCTGTTTATGTGGGTCACATATCCGTTTTTAGAGAAAGGAATGGAAGTAATTAAATCATGGGGATTCACATATAAAACAGTTGGATTTACATGGGTAAAGAAAAATAAAGTGGCAGATACTTGGTTTTGGGGTATGGGATACTGGACCCGGAGCAATGCAGAAATATGCATCATTGCTACTAAAGGCAGTATAACTAGACAAAGCAGTTCGGTCCATCAAATAATTGACACACCAATTGAAGCACACAGCAAGAAACCCGATGTAACAAGGGAACGAATTGTAGAATTGTGTGGAGATATCCCACGAATTGAATTGTTCGCAAGGCAGAAAGTGGATGGATGGGATGTTTGGGGTAATGAAGTAATCGACGATTAATTGAGGGCTCGGAATAAGTATGAAAGTCACTTGCACAACCTTGACACGGCAAAGCCGGCCAAGGTGAGCAAAAACCCCGCTTTAGAAAAGCGGGGCATGACTAAGATAATGCATGAAAATAATATGAGGTGTAAATAATATGTCAGAAACAAAAGAAGACGGCACGTGTGATCTGTGTGGAAATATATATAAAAAATATGTGAGTGGGTGGGATGAATATACTCAGTATAATTATCAACTACAATGTAAGGAATGTGGATATGACCCCAAACTAAGCAACGACATTAAAAAAATTATAAAAAAAAATACTACTATAAGCTTTTGTGATGGAGAACAACACATTAATTCATCTAAAGTAGCTAATCTAATTGAAGATAGAATCAAGATTATGCTGAAAAACAGATGTCGAGCCGTAGATTAGTCACTTGTGGCAACATGAACAATCAAAGATTGTCCATGTGCTACAAAAACACCCGGGTGAATCCGGGAGCATGACTAAAATGATGCATGAAAAAGAGGTTGAAAGTATGGAATTGTTTGAAATTAAAACAATAGATGATGTTAAGCAATGGTTAAAAGAACAAGATAAAAAAGACATGTGTAAAAAACTACTCGTTTTGTTTGAAGATATGAATAGAATGTGGGATCCTAATAAAAAAAACAGTGATATTGTTGGAATGGAGGAGCAAGGCATGTCAAATTTAATCAGTTTTGGTAAAGAATATTTTAGGCTGGATATGGATAATAATGAATTATCAAACCGATTAAAGGAATCAATAGATGTCCAGAGGCATCAAAGTGTAAAATATTTGTTTGTGACTCCTCGATGGATGCATAGGTGCTGATTGTGAGCAGAACATATCGACATTGGACATTTATGTCAGTGAAGTGGTGGAATTGTGAGCACTGGAAAATAACAAGTATGTCTTTTTACGGATATCACAAAGCAAGACGTGTTAGAAAAGAAATCCGGCACTCAATAAGATGTATTAATAGAACAATGTTCGCTCATGGTATTTATGAACCAATAATAGAAATTGGTGGAGAATATTTTGATTAATACACTAACAATGCGTGGGTGTTGGCTACAAGTCACTAGTGGCACTCAGACTCGCTCCGTAGAGCGGCCTGGTGCTACTAAAACACCCGCATGAATGCGGGAGCATGACTAAGATGATGCAAAAATATAAGTATGAATAAAAACAAACAATAAAGATGTGATATATCATGCCTAAAGGAAGAAACACAATGGATTTTATGGTTTCATTTCTACAACCTAACATGCCAGGTAAAAGCAAATATAGAATTCAAGCATATTCAAAGTCTGATGCATTGAAACGGGCAAAAGCAAGATGGCCGTCATCTGGCGAATTTGAAGTATTGTATGGAGTGAAAATGGTTCGTGGAAAATCTGTCAAATTTTAATTTTAGTTCGCCGATGGTTGCATAGGTGCTAGCTCAAGTCACTTGCACAACCTTGACACGGCATAGCCGGCCAAGGTGAGCAAAAACTCCCTGCTATAAGCAGGGAGCATGACTAAAATGATGCATGAAATAAGGAGAAAGTATGAATCATTACGAAATAGCTGTTACAGTAGATGTTGTGCTACTTAGTATGGGTTTGGTGTTATTATACAAATATATGAAAGATGGACAAAAAGAACACGTGGAGTGAAAGTAATGGATACAGATAAATGTTATTGGGGTAAGATAAAATGAATATAAAATTGTGTACAGACTGTGGATTTAAGGGCACCGATGAAATGTTTATTTCAGGTAATGTAATTAAATGTCCAGAGTGTAAATCATCTGATATAACATTTACACACCCATATGATTGTAAATGTTTGGTATGTAAATAAGTCCAGTCACGGGCGCCAGCGACGGACCGCCCAACCCCTGCTTAGAAAGCAGGGGCATGACTAAGATTGCACATGAATAATAAGTAAAGGTGATAAAACATGAAGTGTTTTGAATGTGGAAAAGAAATTAAATCAAGAAGATCGTGGCGTGATCAGTATAATTTATTAATACCAGAGAGTGTAGAATATAAAGATTATAGGTTTTGTTCACAGAAATGTATAATGCAGAATGTTATGGCATATATGATAATCGATGGGTAACGCATGTGCGGTGCTAGCACGAAGTAAATCATCGCCGTTCTGAAGAGCGGCGCATTTCTTTTTTTTGTATAATAAACAACAGCGGATAACACTTTGCTGTGGTTAGCAATATGGTTGTGGTGGTGGGTTGTAGGAAGTATTATATAGTTTAATAGCATACAGGTATGTTATCATGGCACAAAGAACCACTATTTACATTGATGATGAATTACTGGAACGGTTTGATGAACACATTGGTATTGTTAAGCGGTCCACTGCAATAAGTGAACTCATGAAGAACGAGATGAAACAGGGTGGTGGGATAATTGGATAAATTGGGTGTACCCCGCTGGCAGGCAGGGTATAAAAGAGATTCGACAGAACCAATACTTATTTTGTTTTATTATTATTTAAATTTGTTGGTGTGAGTAACATGGTAGAATCTTACTTACACAAAATGGCCAAGGAACTTCTGTATAAAGAGATAGAAGAGAAGTCTGGTTTTGAATATAAGCTGTCAAACGGAACAGAAGGATTTATTGGTTTAATTTCAAGAGATGATTACCGATCAGAATGTGTATTAATGGAGTTTCCTACACACGGAGGATATTATCCTGATGAATTTGGATGTATGAATACTATTATTCCATTTAACTGTATTTTTTGTAAATGGAATGATTGGTGTGGATTTGATCACATTGGTTCACCACAAGATCCGTGTGGAGGATATATGACAAACCCTGAGTTCATATGTAGAAAATCCGCAGAAGGCCATAGGTTAAACAACGGAAATGGGTATTGTAAATGTTCAAATTGTGATGATTTTGATTTTAATGGTTCGGTTGTGCATGATATAGCTGCCTTCTGGAAAGGAAATGTTAGATTTGCAATTGAGATCGTAAATAAACACGGGCCGGATTGGAATAGAGTTTATGCGTCTATGCCATATAATATTTATTTCGTAAAAGCAGAAGACGTGTTAAAGAGAATATATTCAACCCCTGTTTTTGTTCATAAAATTGTTGGGACAAGTGATCCAGAATGACTATTAATAACCGCTCTGAAATAGATTTTATTAAAGAAAAACTGGATATAGTTGATGTAATCGGA
The DNA here is from genome assembly GCA_013139905.1 of archaeon. GTDB lineage: Archaea > EX4484-52 > EX4484-52 > EX4484-52 > B79-G9 > GLR112. Next base: position 3,074 of record WSZW01000147.1, on the reverse strand, counting down.
GAAACCACAAATCTTAAAAATGTCGGTGGAGGGCAATATGTCGGTGCAACCCAGGCCGGTAGTAAATCTGGTAGGTCCTTGAACGTAGATCGTAATCAACAGATTTTTAACGATTGGGCAAGTGATGCAAATGGGGACGTATTCAACTGGATTGCATATGTTGAAAACCTAGATATTATCACAGATTTTCCCACCATACTCAAGACGGCAGCAGAAATGGCAGGAGTAACACTTGACAATTCAAATATCAAAGTCAATATTGAAGCAAACAACATTTTCACGACAACAACCGCAGTTGCAGAACATTATCATAACTGCTTAACAGACGAACACCGAAAATATATTACAGATAAGTGGGGAATCACAGACGAAACCATAGATAGATTGCACATAGGGTTTGCTCCTGTGGATGAAAATCTATGTGCTGTTTTCGATGGATTGTTTCACAAAGAAGATTTATTGAAAACTGGTTTTTTGATTAAAACACGAGACGGAATAAAATCATTCTACCAAGGGCGTATAATATTTCCATATTGGAAAAGTGGAAAAGTTGTATATTCAATTGCAAGAAAAACAGAATGGACGCCAGAAAATGAATTTGAAAAATCAAAATATAAAAAACAACTGACCAAAAAAGAGACTCGCCAGTACATAAGTGATTTGATATCCAATGAGCATTTTTATGGTATCGATTCGATTAGAGGAAAAGATTATTGTATCATCACCGAAGGAGTCACAGACTGTATAATGACAATGCAGTCCGGGGAACCGTGTATAAGCCCGGTCACCGTTCGTTTTAAAAAAAACGAGATTGAACGAGCTGCCACGTTAGTAGATGGCATGAAACATGTTATCATTTGTAATGACAACGATGATGCCGGAAGAGATGGCGCAACCGATACAGCTGATTTCCTATATAACAAAGGAACAAATGTTCGAATTATCGAGCTGCCGGATATAGATAATGTAGACAAAATAGATTTGGCTGAATATCTAAAAAGACATGATGCAGACGAGTTCAAAACTTTGATAAAGAATTCAAAACCACTGATAGTTACAAGGCTAGAAAATACAGATGTTTCAAATGAGCCGCTTGATAATATCCCGGTGGCAACGGAATTCATTAAAAACCGGCTAAATGGAAATGGAACATCATATAAAACTGCATTCATTGAGAACCACATAAAAAAACATTTTGGTTTTTCATCTAAGATAATCACTGAATTGATATCAGAGATGAAAGCAGATGCCAAGGAAAAGGCAATAAAAGAGAAATATGATATCAAAGAAAAACAACCAGACGAACAAGAAAGAGAGATACCAGACGATATCATAGATGCTGCCAGGAAAATAATATATACCGGTGATCCAGTAAAAAAAATAATAGATACACACGCAGCAATACATGTCGGTGATGAACCACTTGCAAGGGCGTTGCTTGTGTCAATAGGCATCCAGTCTGTACTAAACAGTGACGGTATTCATCCAAAGGTATCTGGTGACAGTGGAAAGGGAAAGACACACTGCTGTAAAGCAATGATGCATCTGATACCAGAAAAATATAAATTCAATACCACTTTATCAGATCGGGCAATTTATTATATGGATATCCCCGAAGGCGCAGTGGTATTTTCAGACGATGTTGATTTGTCCGAAACGCTTGAAGGGATTATAAAACGATCAACATCAAATTTCCAGGAAGGAGATAATTACACAACACTCGACAAAAATCTAGATGTAAAGGAATTGTATATTCCACCAAGGATATCATGGTGGTTGACTTCTGTAGACGACGACCAAAGCATTCAATTGTTAAACCGGCAGTTCGGTGGTGGGATAGATGAATCTGAAAAACAGGATGGATCAGTATTTGAATTTCAGCGTAACAAATTAAAAACAGGGGTTGCAGGTTTGCCTGAAAATAAAGATGTTGAAATTTGTAGATGTATTATTGATGACATCAAACAACAATTGTATACAGTGGTGGTGCCTTATGCAGATGATATTGATTGGATTGACACATCGAATAGGCGCAACTTTTTAATTTTCGCCGATATTTTAAGAGCGTTTACTATACTGCGGCATAGACAGCGATATAAGACAGAAAACAATGAGTTGATATCAAACATTGATGACTTCAACGACGCAAAGGAATTGTACGTAGGGCGAGCTAAAAACCAAGGTGCAAAGTTAACAGATATAGAACTTCGGTTTTGTAATTTATTGAACAGTACAGGAGAACTTGATTATGATCAATTGCAAAGATCAATGGGTGTCAGTAAGGGGAGAATAAGCCAAATCATAAACGGGAAAGGAAATAGCGATTCCGGATTGATACACAAAGTACCCGGCCTTATCGTAGAAAAACAAAGTGTCAAAACCGACGATGAAACCACAGTACAAAAAAATGTATGTTCGTTGCATAATTTTAATCCGTTTGAGAACTTCGAACAGGTTGTTACCTTAAAAGAAGGAGCGGAAGAAGCATATTTAGGTGTTTACCCGGCGTTTACCTTGGATTTACCCAGCAAAAACACTACCGAATTACCCCTATTTACTATATTACCTAAATATATATTATATACACACAGTGTAAAAGGTAAAGGTAACATAGGTACTGTTGTTGAAAATAATAATGTCTGTGTGGAAAGCGGTAAACAGGGTAAATCGGTAAATGCGTCTAGCCCGATAGCGAATACACAAGGTAAACAGGGTAGTAAAATGGACGGTAAAGACCAGATTTACCATGAAAACACCCCAGATATACCAGAAACAGCACAGAAACAATTAATAAAACATTTAACAGATTTCAAACGTGCAAACTATTCTATGACATCTATTGTAGATTCTGCTGATTTTACATATGAATTTGTACAAGTGAATCCTGTGTGGAAGTCAGAAGCTACCAGAGTCAAGAATCATGTCGAACAGTTGAATAAACAAGGATGGATTTTATAAATGTATATAGGTGAATAATGATCACAGTAACACAAAAACAATATGATACCAGATACCCAGAATGGGTAAACATGTGTCCACACTGTAACATAAACCACGTAGACACAACAATCACA
>WSZW01000047.1 GCA_013139905.1 archaeon | reverse complement strand
GCATTAGTATCATAACCAAGATAATAAAAAATATTTCGATTCGACCCGGAACCTCTATCTATTGAAACATCTGGATGCACTTCAGCAATTACACGATGTCCTTTTGGAAGAATATAATTAACATTTGAAAGTGTGTATGTGTATTCAGTATAACTTGTAGAAGCCATTACTGTATCTGTATCATTTGTTGCAATTAGAGTTGTTGAATCATCACTAGGATCAAAATCAAACAATTTAACAAAATCAATACTTATTTGATCTTTATTACCTGTCGTAGAAGAAACATAAGACCAAAAATAAAAAGTCTGAGTATTCGTTAAATTAACATCATAATCAAATATCGGAGAATAAAAATCATAATGCGGACAGTCACTAGTCGAACAGGAATTACTACCAAAACTATCTTCTCTCAAAGTTCCTACAGGTGACGTTTCATTAAAAAGTCGATTTGAAGTTGTTGAAGTCCCGACAGATACAGCAGGACTAACCCAATGAAAATAATACGTCGGCGTAACAATGTCTGCATAAGTCATCACATTACCTAAAAATAACCCGGTCATAAGAACAATTAATAAAAACAAATTTACTTTTGTACTTACCCTGGATTTACGATTACTTTTCATTTCTCAACCCCATGCGTTCTTTTATTTTACGTAATTGTTGAGCTCTTAATGACTGTGCTAATTGACTATTTCTTCGTTTAGGCATTTTTCGCTTCACATGCTCGCGCACATTCTTGTTTGATATAAGAAGCCCCATCCCCGAAAGTGCAAAAAGAGACGCAACCACAGAACCAATAAATGTAAGATAACCAAAGAATCCTTTTTGATTTTCGACCACATCCAAAATACTAGTTGTATTTAATTCAGAAACATTGTTTCTATCTGTAACCGTCTCATTTATAGAATTTTTTTCTACATTCTTATTATCATTATTATTATCATCGTCAATAATATTTTCTTCATCTACACCTTTTTTTTCAACAAAAATTACCGGAACAGGAGTTACTTTTTTTTCTTTAGGCACATCAACAACAACATCACAATCATCCCCGGTTATTTTGTATTTTTTCTCCGGTGTTTCAACTATATTTCCATCCGTATCATTTGCCCGCCATACATAATCATACTCTCCGCACGAAAGATTAACCAACTGATATGTATATGTATTAACAGACCAATTAATAACTTCATAATCCACATTATCAAATCTAAATATAACAGAATCAATGCCATAATCATCAATCCAATCTATACTAAATACATAGTCTTTATCATCTGCCCAAAAAGTAGGTGATTTTGGAGAAACATCTCTATTCAACCATTGTGGTTCAAAAGGAAGATAATTTATTTCAATAATATTAATTCCAATATTTGCCTTTAAATCAAGCAACAATAAAGTTCCGGAAACATTATTGTAAATATACTTATTTGTTTCAAGAACATTTCCATTATAAGACACAGAAGATATCACCCGGTATGATTCCGTATTCAATTCTGTTTCATCTAATACATAACCAAAAACGTCACTATTTTTAATTTCTACAGTCCTTAACTCTTCAGAAAAATTGCTTGAAATAACTTCAACATCTATTGTTTCAAGCAATTCATTATCGCCATATATAATTTCTGCAATACCGGAATCATCCAGATATATTTTTTCAATAAGATTATTATTCATCCGTAAAATAGCATCATCAAATGTTTCAGCATCTGCCTCTGATTCGCTTAAAACGGACGTAAAAATATACATAGACATTTTTGCTGAACTGCCAGCATCAACACTGCCAGTATTAAATTCAAACATAGTTGAAGGTAAAATACTACCATCATTATTAAGTTCAAAAGAATCATTTATTTTCGGAGGTATCAAAAACTTTTCATTCGCTAAATTCTCATTTTGAATATACATCATGTATGGCTGTATCGGACAATAAAGCGCACTTTGATGTACCTGCTCTTCTATCAACCCAATACATCTTGTTTTTTCCTGCACATGCATTAATTCTTTTGTAGTGTTATTATTTTCATAAAAAACATATTGTTTGTTTAAATTGGTGTTCTTGGTATTATTGTTTTTAAGCATATCAGAAAAATCAATAAACCAAACATTATAATTTCTAGGAACCAAATCTTCATTCGTAATATTATACGACAAGATTATTTCATTTCCTTTTACCGTAATTATTCGTTCAAGATTAGCAGTTATATTTAGAACATACTTATATGCCTTATGCGTAAAACCATCAGCAAATATTTCTGTTTTAGTATTATCCCATCCTACATTTGCCCAATAATCAGAAGGACTTGCAGCGTCAAAATCACCCACTCCTGAGGATATATGAATACCCTCTATTGCAATAGGCAAACTATATTGTCTGAAATTCTTAACAGTCACAACCCCTCTGCTTATCTCCCCCTCAAGAAAACCATATGAATAAAAATTATGCAATCTTACTTTATTTGTAAAATTATCAATAACAACAGAACTTATTTCCGTATATTCATCGTATATTTCAAGCCCATGCGGTATATACCGTATAAAAGGTAAATCTGCAATAATTTGTGATGTAGTGTTTGAAAAATGTATATATGCACCCACAAAATTTGTTATTCCGTTATATTCGCCTTTTCCCGAAAAATATCCAAAATCTCCAACCACTTTTTCAAATGTTGTCTCAATGCCACGTTCAGTAAGTTCAAAAGAAGGCAAATTTACAGAAACATCTAAAATATCTCCGTCAGAAACATAAGGCCAAACAACACGCACATTTGTATAATTCATAGAAAAATTAGTAGGTAAAATAAACATATATTCTCTTTCACTTGCAAATGTCCAACTTCCATCCAAATTATTTATTGGCTCGGCCCACCTATTTAAATCAAAATTCACCGGCTCAATTGTTACATTCCATGTAATAAGAATTGATAATTCTGTTTCATTAAATTCCGAAACATCTAAAAATATTTTCGCAGGATATGAAGAATCATTTAAAGTTATTGCAATTGGTATATTTGATTGAATCTCACATTCCTCGCTAAGTTCAACATCACCATCTGTATCATAAAGACCCCACAAATTCACAGTAAGATTCTTATCATCAGTATTATTCAATGTGATTTTATACGCCATAATAAATGGCTCACCCGTAGTAATATTTTTTGATTTTTGAAAATATGTTTTTTCTGGATAATCAACAGTAAAATTCGTACTTACAAAACCTGTATTATTTAATTCATCAACACAAGAAACAACAAGCTCATTTACCCCTTCCACTGCATTAAGCGTTGTATTATCATCAAGATATCCCAACGACAAATTATTCAATGAATAATTACATATTGCATCGGCATCATCAACATTATAATCCAAAGAAACCTCATCATAATTATAACTTGTATCTATTGGAGAAAATAACGTAATTATTGGCGCTGTTATATCAACAACAAAAAAATACGATACTTGCAAAATATCACCATCCGTATCATTACAATATACATCTATATTCTTAGCACCGGAACCAAATGAAGAAATATTATAGATAAAACTATTTTGCGAAATATTATTCATAGTATTATTCGCACCGCCATTTGAAGACAACAAACAAGAATCAATCGCACTATTCGAAGTTGCATTAATTATTACAATTCCATTAACACCTAA
>WSZW01000187.1 GCA_013139905.1 archaeon | reverse complement strand
TCGCTCGTTACCTGACTTAACAGGACACCTCGCGGCACGAGCTGACGTCGGCCATGCAATACCTCTCAGCGCCTCAGGTAAGCCCTTCAGACTGACCGTCAGAGGGCTGTCACCCCTGGTGAGATTCCCGGCGTTAAGTCCAAGTAAACCGCAGACTACACCCCTTGTGTGCTCCCCCGCCAATTCCTTTAAGTTTCAGCCTTGCGACCGTACTCCCCAGGTGGCCCGCTTAACGGCTTCCCTACGGCACTGAAAACCCACGTAAGGTTCCCAATACCAAGCGGGCATCGTTTACAGCTAGGACTACGGGGGTATCTAATCCCCTTTGCTCCCCTAGCTTTCATCCCTCACCGTCGGATCCGTTCCAGTTAGGCGCCTTCGCCACAGGTGGTCCCTCTAGGATTACAGCATTCCACCGCTACCCTAGAAGTACCCCTAACCCCTCCCGGTCCCTAGTCTACCAGTATCCCCTGCACGCCTGACAGTTTGCTGACAGATTTCACAGAAGACTTAATAAACCGGCTACGGATGCTTTAGACACAATATTCGTGACCACCACTTGTGACGCCGTTATTACCGCGGCGGCTGGCAACGGTCTTACCCATCACTTATTCTAAGAGCAATTTAAACTCCTAAAAAGCCAACACAGTGTGCTGGCACTTGAGGTTCCCCCATCACACTTGCGTGCATTGTGGAGGTTTCGCGCCTGCTGCGCCCCGTAGGGCCTGGGGTCGTGTCTCAGAACCCATCTGGAGGCTACTTCTCTCAAAGCCCCTATAGATTACAGGCATGTTAAGTCATTACCTTAACATCAACCTAATCCACCGCAGTCCCATCCTTCAGCGCCGAAGCTTTAGAAGATAAACCTTTCCGGGCATTATCTCCTATCCGGTATTATCCTCAGTTTCCCGAGGTTATTCCAGACTGAAGGGCAGGTTGACTACGTGTTACTCAGCAGTTCGCCTTGGCATTGCTGCCAAAAACTCGCATGGCTTAATCGAACCCCAATAGTGGTGATCTCTGGCAGGATCAACCAGAATTGATGCATGCCATAAGTCACTTAGTTTGTACTAAAGTCATTAATTACTTAATTTGGTTATGCGCTAATTATCTTAAAAGATATTTAGCGGAAGATATACTTGAAGTTTCACCTTTTTCTGGCTTAAAAAATATTTAAGCCAACATCATTATCGCTGCAGTACATAGCTAACACTTTTCACAAAACAAAACCGATTAGTTCAATCGGCTTTTTTTCAAAGCGTAAAGCAACTACATCAAAGTCACTTTTAAAAACGCGTCATTAGAATTTCTGCGTCTAATCGTGAGTATCTATCTTTATCCCATAAAGCTTTATATACTTCACGGTTTTGCCTCCAAAAATATAAATATTTTTTCAAACAAAAAAAGATAAACATCATTCATTAATAAAATAGTTTTATATAATTTACCATTATCAAAAAATCAACGTTTAAACTCAAAATCAACAAAAACACAAAAAACAACACAATAAACTAACGTAAAATACAAAAAACAAACGAAAATACCCACAATATTTTTTAACCAATAATAAATCAATAAATTAAAAATAATATTATAAAAAATTAACATTTAACCATACGAGGTATTATCAAATGATATTGTTTTCAAACAAAAAAAAACCAAATAATAATAGTAATAGTAATAATAAATATGATTTTACAGTATCAATTTCACCATATTTAAATGATGCAATAGTTACACCAGAAAATGCATGGGCAAACATCATACAAAAAATAAATTATTCAGATAAATTTATAACCGAGTTTAACAAAAAAGGTCACCCCAAAGTAAATTTAAATAATAACAAAATATATGATACTCAAAAACACAAAAAACTTATTGATTCATGCAAAACAAATATTGAAAAAACATATTCTAATTGCTTAAGAGATATAAACCCTACAAAATCATCTGTTAATCTTTCTAAAATTTTTGAAACCACAACACTTAATGACTCTGCAAAAAAAGAATTAAACGATCTTTTAAAATACGAACAATTAATGTTTAACGCAGTAAATCAATTAAAACAAAAATCAAATCAACAAAACCAATTAAATCCAAGTTCAACCAATACAAATAAAAACACATCCATAAAAACCCAAATATACAATGCAATATCAAAACCAAAAGAAACAGTTAAAAAAACAGCATCAATGGCATTCACTAGTTCATTAGTAATAGCAGGTTTTGGCGCACTAATAAATATAGATGACAACCACAAAATTTCAACAAACAATATAGATACAATATATCAAAATATGCTATCTCAATTAGACTCAATTCAACCAAACATACCCGATTTAATCCCAAAAGCAGCAGCCTCGAGCAATACCATAGATAACAAAGAAATAAGCAACTCCGATATTTTAACAGAAAACAAAATTACAGTTGAAATAACACCCGCAAATAAAACAATAGATAAAAACGAATATTTCATTCTAAATGTTTCAGTATCAGACATACCAGAACCAATTATAGGTATGCAAGCAGACATAGAATATGATCCATCAGTAATCACAATTAATTATGTCGTTGAAGGAAATTTATTTACTCAAGATGGCGCACCGACTTTTTTTGTAGATAACCCGAAAGATGATACCGCAGGAATTAGAAAAAATACATATACCGCAATTTTAGGAGAATTTAGTGTAAATACACCCGAAAATTTCATCACACTAAATCTTACCGCAAAAGAGCAAATAGAAGAAACATACATCAACATCACAAATGTTGTAATTAGTGACCCGCAAGGTCAAGCAGTTCCATATACAATTAATAATTGCACCGTAACTATTTATGATACAACTACATCAACTACTGACCCAACTAATAGCGATAGTGCCGGCGGAGGTGGAGGTGGCGGCGGTTCAACCGGCGAAGATATTGAAAACATAATATATCAAGATGTCTTAACTAAATCAATAACAAATCAAGATATAACCAATTATGATTTCAATGATTCAAAAAATCCAATAATACATCTAGAATTTTATTCACCCACAAATAAAGGATTACAGGATCTCAAAATCCAAGTACTTAAAGATAAATCAGCATTAGTCAAGGAAGAACCCAAAAAAAATATTGTCGAATATATTAATATATATTTAGGTAAATTTGGCACAGACAATAATCTTGAGAATATTCAAGTACAATTTAGTATTTCAGATGAAATTATGACCAAAAAATCAGTTGGTCTTTATTCAATCAGACTTATGTATTGGAATGACACCAACGAGAAATGGGACGTAACAGATACAAAATACACAAAACGCGATTACACAAATAATAAGTACATATTTACTTCAAATTTAACCCAGGTTTCAGAGAATTATGCAATTGTTGGAGACAATATAGCACTAATGTATGTATCCGAAAATATGACTTCAGAAACTACAAATCAAAACGACCCGACAATAACACAACAAACACAGTCAAACTCAAACACCAATCAAAAATCACCACCATCAACAAAAAGTTCTGAAATAGATAAAAATTCAACAGCAAAAACAAAACCCGAAAAAACACCAATGATTAAACCATTAATACCTCCAATAATTGCATACGGATTATATCGACGTAAAAAAAGAAATAAATTAAATTAATAGCAAATTAAATTCAGAAACTACGCATACAAAAGAAAAACTCGATAAAGCAGAAGAATACACAAATAAAAATCCATAAATCTTAGTATTTTTAAGTAGAAACAATTTCACTCAATATTTATATCGAAATAATCTAAAATATAGATAAATTAAATTAATTTTTTATACCAATTTAAAAAAGCAGTATCAAAATCATCAGGATGATTCTGTCGTTCTGTATCTAATTGTGCCAAGGAATTACCAACATATTCTGATACAGGCACGCTTAAATTATTAATTTCAAAATTATCTACCAATACACCCTCACCATCAAATGTATTTTTATCGTCAAGAGTAGTACAATACACATTGATTACATTTTCCTTTTCCAATCCTTCGACCAAAACAACCATAGGATAATGTGACTTTTTTTTATTTGTATAAGCAACCGTATAAGAATAAACCATACCACTGGGTGAATCACGAATTGTTTCATGAATCTCAGAAATATCAAAATAAGGACCATCTTGCATAATAATAACCATTTTTTCCACCACATATAATTTACAAAACTTAATTAGTTCATTGTTACCATTAATTAATAACAAAACTATATAAATATATTGCAGAAATAACAACTAACAAATAGCCCCAACGCATTGCGCATTATAACTTTCGTCCATTATACCATCACAGAAACTACAATCATTACCCACAACAAGATCTTTAACGCATTGAACACCCATATTATAGCTAAAAATAAAATCTGGTTTGTAAGTATCACAAAAATCAGTAACCTCTTCAGGCAAAATAAATGCGCCAACACAAGGAATATACTTATACGGATACGGTTTTGCCCGCTCGCATAAACTTCTATCCCCCACAATAGGCGCAACCTTACTATAACAATCCGTCAAAAAAACACCATCCATACGCCTGTCAAGATATACACCATAAGGCCCATCTTCATTTTCTAAAGCAGATTCACAAATAGTCACATCTTTAGTACGTATTGCAACCTCTATTCGACAATCACCCTGCACAGAATCATATTCATCTCTTATGTAATAATCAACCTCAAGCCGACTACACGCATCCACATCTTCATCAAATACCGCAAAACAATAATTCTTAAGCAATTTAGCCTCTTCATTCTGTGGCTCCATCAACTCACAAACAGACCTATCTTCCTTTGCAAAGGCATAATCATAATAACATTTATATCGATAAGCATTTGTATATGACACCATGCGTGCATTATCAACAAATCGATACTTAGTCGTACAAGCAGTCACATTATCCGTCATAATCGCATATTGAGTAATACATTCCGGAATAAATCTTTGACTAGTTACATTAAGACAATAAGATACATTTCGCATCTTAACAGCCACATCAAGATAACACTCATTTTTATCAACAAGACCAGACTCACAATTTAAAATTAATTCAGTTAAATTATATACATCCGTTGAATCTATACCCAAAGCACCACGATTTTCAATCTGTTCAGTACAGCCACCAATAATAATTATAGACAACATCATAACTATAGTCAAAATATATTTCCTCATATACATCACAAATCACATAAACTTTTTCAAATAATATAAACTATCTAAAGTATTTATACCTTATATATATTACATAAGCATTAATAACAAAAAAATAAAATATTCTCCACAAACATCCAGTCCGCATCATCGAAAAAATTCTCTATATATTATTCTGTCGGATAAATCACACGTTCAATTTTCGTAACCACCATATCACTACCCCCAAGCACATTCAACTTCGGACATACAGATTTAATATCACCATCAGGCAAAACAACATAAACATCAGCACCATAAGGATAAAGCTTTGAAACCGTTGGTCTAAATCCCTCATCAACAAGATAATCAACAACTTTTGACACATCTTCTTCTTCAAAAACATTAACCTGAAGTTTTCTTAAAATTTTTTGTCTTGCCCGCATAACACCATTAAACTGTTCTAATAAATTATCTATTTCTGATTTTTTATCAGACACACCATACGCCAATTTATTCACGACAACAACCTGTTTTGAATCCATCAACGTATCAATAATCTTACCACCATTTGCTTTAATCGTATTACCCGTTTCCATAGTATCGATAATAAGATCCATCTCAGATCGACCCCCAATAAGAGTCGCTTCAGTTTTCCCGGAAGGCTTATACACATCAACATCCAACCCAAAATTTTTCAACACATATTCTTTTGCAATATTTGGATATTCAGCAGCAATACGCGCATCATCCCCCACAGATTCAAAAAATTCACTCAATGAATTCACAGCTTGATATTTATCAACAAGAACAACAGCAACAAGTTTTGTCGGACGCCCTTCAAAATATTCAAGAATCTCTAAATTATCACTCAAATGAGGATAACCTAATTGAAATTCTTTTAGTATATCCTCACCAACAACACACAAATCACCCATACCCCCAGCAACCATATAAGGCTGATCTCGCGTTTTAATTTGTTTAAAATCCCATACATTCGAATTAGTATTTATCACATAACCCCTATCAGGTTTCTCTGGCTCAAAACCAGAACCATCCATAATCTCTAAAACAAATTTTTCTAAATTGCCACTAGGTATATACATCTTTAATTTTTCATTCATAATTTTCACCTCTAATTTTTTAAAAAACGCCGGAGATAGTCAAGGCTAGTTTGATTATAATACTGTCAAAAAGTCACTCCAAAAAACAAAAAAATATATTTTTAATTTTTTCGAATGTGAACATATTCACTTAATTAAAAACACCTCTAGAATCAACAAGTTCTACACTCAACAAACTTTCAGACTTAATTGAAGGACAATAAATTCTGCCTTTAGAGTCAACACTAAGTTTGTAAAATCTTAAAACACCGCACAATTCAATACCTAACCGTATTTGCGTATTAAATTTTATACCTAAATTTCTTCGTATAAATCCAGGAATTAAAAACCTTCCCTTATTATCTTTTTTGGCAGTAAAAAACTGTATTTTATTAAGAACACTAAAATCTTCTTCAATGAAGACATTCACCGTTTATGAAAACATTCACCATTCATCATATTTCACCAATAAACTAAATGAACAAAAAACTATATAAACATAGGTGGGAATTAAACACGTAATTCCCAAACCACAGTTAAAATACATTAAATACAAATAGATTCATTTCTTAATCCATGCCCTATAAAACGGTCTTGCTACAGCTAAAACAAATATAGCAAAAAATAACATAGGATTAACCGACTGAACCCAAACAGTAAAATCTGGAGAATAAGAAACAATTCCAAGCGTAAAAGCAAGAACAGATATCTTAATCAAACCCACATCAACAAAATCAAGTTTTTTTACCATATTTTTAAAATCCATACACATATCATCACCTCAAATACTACAAAATATATGGTTTAACCAGTATATATAGTTTTTTAGCATTTGAATCAAACAACCCCACACAAATCATGGAATATATTAAAATACTTTAAACAATCTATTCAATTATGAAAAACAAATTCTCATACATGCTAGCACCAATAGAAAGCATGACAGACTCTTGCTTTAGAACAATATGCCGTGGAGCAGACTTAACATTCACAGAGAAAGTCAACATAGAAGCACTGGCAAAAAACAACGAATTCGCACTAGAAAAAATAAAACTTTACGATAACACTCCATGCCAAATACAACTATTAGGCCAAAAAGAAGAACCACTAAAAAAATTCTTAGCTAACTTCACCCCCGAAAATGGATTCAAAGGTTTCAACCTAAACTTAGGCTGCCCGGATCCAGCAGTCGTATCAAAAGGTCTTGGTTGCGCAATGATGAAACGCGTATCAAAAATAAACCGTCTAGTACATATAATCAAAGACCACAACCATAACGTAAGCGTAAAAATGCGCCTAGGTCTAAACCAACACGAAAAAGAAAAAAAAGTATATCTTAACCTCATAAACGGCGTTGATGCTGATTTCTTTATAGTCCATGCAAGACACGGAAAGCAAAATTATAGCGAAAAAGCAGACTTAAGCGTTATCAAAGAATGCATCGCCACCGGAAAAAACATAATCGCAAACGGCGACATAACAACCAAATCCGATATTGAAAAACTACGAGATTGTGCAGGTATAATGATAGGACGCGCCGCCATAACAAACCCCCTAATATTTGCAGAATTAAAAGGCATAAAAACACCACCAATCAACGAAATCATTAACGAATATTTAGAACTCGCAAAAAAAAGAAACGCACCCCAAAAATACCAAAACAATATATTACGGCGCATACAACAAAATTAACCAACATACACTCATCGGCGCACCCATGCAAGAAATGAATTGACATCAAGACCTAAATAACAAAGAATTCTCTTTTTAGAATAATCCCTTTAAATATCCCTGATAAAAAAGTTCATGATTTAAAATCATTAATTCCTTTCCGGATTGAGAATTCGCTAATGATTCATTAGTTTCAACATCACAATCAAAACAAAGTTTTCCTTGAAGTTTTTTTATTATTTTATCAACTTTTTCAGAATCAGAACCGGTTACAGTTAAAAAATCCCCGTACTCATTTTCAGGATCACTCAAAGATTTCTGAATAATAACAGTATATGGTTCATCTCCATCATTTCGTATCAATCCAAATATATTCGGTTTAGATGTAACTATGAATTGATATTTTTTCGGACAATCATCAAATATTGTATCTAAATCAATATCCATTCCAATTTTTCCATATAAAGTAATATTTTTCACAAATCTAAACCTCATAATTTTATTTTATCTAAATTATATTATTGATATATTAGTTAATACATATTCTAGATATAAATACTTTTCGATAGTTACATAAAAATAATCCCATCACAACAACCAACCAATCTCAACAAATCCCGCTGACATGCCCGGACTTGCGAAACCGTATAACATTATCCACGAAGTCAGCCATCTTGGCCTCGTGGGATACAATCAAAATCTGCTTCAACTTAAGCTCATCCAAAACATCACGAACCCTATCCAACTGCTCAGTTGAAAACCCGTCCGTTGGTTCATCCAATATCAACAAATCCTTTGTCCGTATAGTCTCGGATAACGAATTAATTATCTTATTCAAAGCCAACCGATAAGCAAGAGCAATCGAAGTCTTCTCCCCACCGGACAAGAAATTATAAGACACTTCAAAACCATTCTGCATCACAAGAGGCGAAAACTTATCATCAATCGTACAAGACAAATTCTCATCCTCAACCAAAACCGAAAACCACGTAGAAAAAAGCGCATTAAACTCCTGCTGGATAACCGCCATCATATGCTTTTCAATAGTATCTAAAAGAGGAATAAAAGTATAAGATATCCAATTCTCGTAATCAGAAACAATTAAACAATCCTTCTTTGCCTTTAACTTGATTGCAACCTCTTTTTCAATAGACACAATCCTTTTTTTAACATCAACCATAGCCTGCTCAAATTTAGAAGAAACAGATTTCGCCTCAATAAGTCCGACACGCAATTTTTCAATTTCCTGCTCCCCTTTAACATATAAAGCGCGAACCACATCAAACTCCTTTAACAATACCACAAAACCAGCAATCTCCTGCAACGTCTTTTGCGTTTCATCAATCATCTTTTGATGCTCGTCCTCCTTTAAAGACATATTTTTCAAAACATCATCCAAACCCTTTAACTCATGCAATATAGTAATTTTCTCTTTTTCCTTTACCCGTATCGCATCAATCTCCAAAGTAAGCTTTTTTACAATCTCCTCTTTTTCCAAAATATTTTTTTTATGAATAGTTAGTATCTTATCAAAATTAGTAATTTTTTTACCCTCAACATCACAAATACTTTGCTTATAAGTTACATCAACACCCTGACCGCAGGTAGGACACGAATCAAGAGAACTAATCTTTTCAATCAACTCATTTGCGGTTTTCTTGCGCGTATCACACTCTCGCAATTTACCCTCAAGCTCACGAACATCCAATTGTATTTTCTTAAGCTCTTCTTTTTTGGAATCAAGCAAAACAATTTCCTTTTCTAAAATCCCAAGCCGCAAACGAAGTGTTTTCTCATCCGTTTTTAAAAGCTTATCACGAAGAATTTTTAACTCATTTTTTATCTCAACACTTCTTTTCTCAGACATCTCAGCGCTTTTTTTCAAAACATCACGCTTAGTTTTTATTGCCAGAAGCTCATCAATTTTATTTTTCAGCGTCAACAACCCTTCCTTTTTCTCTAAATAAGACAAATTAATTTTTTCAAAATCTTTTTTAGAAATTTCAACATTTTTTTCAACAAGTTCCTTTTCTAAAACAGCAACTTTCAATTCCTCTTGTTTCTGCTCTAAATCTAAAAACACACCCTCAAACCGCGACTTAGTCCGCCTAAGCTCCAATGAAAACAAAGAAGCATTAACCGATATCCGTTTATATTTATCCATACCAAAAACATTTCGAAGCGTATCCAAACGATCCTCAACTTTCTCAAAAATAATTTCCTTCATCTGCTCTTGCGGCGTATACACAGTATACCTAAAAAGCAAAGACTTATTCTTCTTCAGCAAATTTTCAGGATACCCCAATAATACCAAAATATCACTCTTAATCTCAGTTGCAGTCAAATCCTTTATAACTCCATTTATCGTTACCGATCCTGCCCCCTGAGACACCGTCGTATTCTTTCTAACAAGCGTACGTTTTATTTTAACGGATTTACCATCAATAGAAAAATCTAAAATCACATGACCTGTATTAGCCCCGTGACGAAGAAGAGCAGCCCCCGGCAAATCATCGGATTTAGACCCCGGTCGAACACCAAAAAGCGCAAAATCAATCGCATATAAAACACTAGATTTCCCGCAACCAATATCCCCGGAAATTAAAGTCGTACCCGAACCAAACTTTATTTTTTCGTCCGTATAGCTTCGAATATTATTTAAAACCACTGAATTTATTTTCATTATATCAATTTCCTCATAATATAAAATACAATATTGATTATAAAAAGTATACCTGCAGACATCAAAAATGCATCCGATAAACTATAAGCCTCAACCAAAAATCCGACAAACGGCAACACAATAGCAATAGCAATATTTTTTGATAAAGATGACACAGACAACACAGTTGCACGATTTTTAGATGACACATGCCGATTAATATAATCACTAATAACAGGAGTACTGAATCCAAACGCCAACTGCCCCAAAACAATCGCAACAATACCAAACAACACACTCTCAAACGAAAAAAATACGAATGACAACACCATACACGTACTAATCAATATCAACGAATTCTTTTCACCCAATCTTTCTTCAATCAAGTGCGCCCAGTTAGACCCCGCAGACACAAACAAATTAATCCCTGCAAATATAATACCAAAATAAACAATCTCCACACCAACAGACACCAAAAACGGTTGATATAACCAAAATCCTGCACGGGAAAATGCCAAAAACCCGGACGCATAAATAATAATCCATCTTAATTTAACATGCGTTGCAGTATATCTTACCCCATCCGCCATCAACCCTAAAGCATTTCTAAATGTAACAACCCCTAAAACACGCTTTGGCTCATACATAGTATATGCAACAACCATCGCAAACAATAAAGGAACAATAGACACCATCAACGGAATACGAATATCAATAGAATAAAGCCAACCACTTGAAATGGATGCAAAAGCCGCCGCAAAAAACCCAATAGCATTTGCCCGACCTCTAATTTTAGTAAACATTTTCTCTTTTCCAAGAGATTTCAAACTATCATAAATAAGCGCAACATCGGCACCGGACGTAAGCGCAAACCCCATAGCATAGAATATATCCGCCACAATAAACCCCATAAAATCTTGAGCAAAAATATATTGAACAACAGCAAACGCCACAAAAAGTGCACCCAATCCAGTTGTCTTTTTTCGACCAATAATATCCGCAATAGCGCCCGTCGGCACCTCAAAAATAACAATAGAGATAGCATAAACGGATTGTAAAATCATAATTTGCACAATCGAAAGTCCCTGCTCTTGAAAAAACAAAACAATAATCGGCATAAAAAAGAACGTACAATATCTAAACGCAACAAACAAATAATATTTCCAAATATTTGCTTCAAGCCGTTCTTTAACTGTCTTCATCGATTATCCCTTTCAAACCAAAAACATCAACAGCCGCCTTTTTCATCCGCGCCTCAAAAACCGAATTTGTCTCACCCTCTTCCTTATCAGAATCAAGCGCATCCAAAATAGAAAAAACAAGCCCTTCCTCATCCGCAATACTTTCCGGAGCTTTTCCAATATGCTCCTTTATTATTCTAGCTTCAACCTCTTTTAATTCCCCGGAAACATCCACCTTAATCTCCTCAAACTCACGAGAAATCAATTTTGCCGTATTTCGCTTAACAATAACAGCACCATTATTAATCAACACACTATAAGCATCCGTAAAAGAAACATCCGTTGGCGCCCCTTCCTTCAATGTTCCTAATATCCGAAGAAGAACAACCTTATTTTTAACATCAGCCGTTTTAGACCATAAAAGAATTTCGTCCTCTAATATATGCGCTGTTTTCCCATTAGCATTGAATTTTTTAGTAAAAATCTCAACAGGCGCAATATCCTGCTTTTCAGTTCGACTAACCCCGAAATCATCAACAGAAACAATACAAAAACTCCCCATTTTAAGAGTTTCAAGCTCCTTAAAATTACAAGGATATGTAGGTCCCGGAAATACAATTTTACCGTAGCCTGGCTCATCACGAACAAAAACTACATGTATATGCCCACCGGCATAATAATTCATATTTTTTGGAAGCAAAGATAACGGCAAAAACGAAGTATGCTTCAAAAATTCCGGCTTATATTCCTCAATCCCGCAATGAAACATAAATATTTTATAGCCGCCCTCATTCTCAAGTGATTCACGATTCAAAGCACGATAATATTCAATATCCAAAGCACCTTTCTTGCCTAAAATTCCGGTAATTTTAGCACCCGTTTTTTTATCCGTTGTAAATTTTAATTTTAATTTGTCATCTAAAGATTCGCCTTTAACAACATTAGTAAATAATTCCGCCTCAGCCAACACATCCAAAAAAGTCTTTTGAGAATTAGACATATCATGAGACCCGGCAATCAAATAAACAGGAATATTATTCTTCCGTAATCGATTAAACTGTTTTACCGCTTCCTGCAAAATAGAAACATCAGGCATACTGGTATTAAACAAATCACCCGCAATCAAAACAAAATCAACTTTTTTTTCTATACATTTATCAATAGCAAGAATAAAAGCAGAAGTGCTTAAATTTTTAAGCTCCGGCTCACGAAAACAATCAAGATGCACATCCGCAATGTGCGCAAAAGTAAAACACATAAAAATCACAATTAGAATTTAGCAATATAAGTTTATATGATAGTTGTTAGAATCTAAGAATTCAAACCATAAATATCAACAATATTATGATACATCAAATCAGCAAATACACTTTCATCAAGTCCATCCGCAATAGCATTATCTATAAGTGTTCCATACATTGAATAATCAGCAACACCCGATGGATAAGGCGGTTTTAATTTATCTGATCCGTGTGGCGCATAATCCGTACCAATACAAACTCGTTTATACAAATCATCATTAGGTAAATTCATTAAAAAATCCCACAAATCCTTACGATTTTCCTCATCCTTAATAGAAGGATTACATTTAAGACTCATTGCTCCTTCCCAAGACAAATTTTCTCGCATATTTTCTGTTGAATACAAAAGATGATGTGGTGTAAGCTCAAACGTAATATTTAATTTCTCATCCTTAAGCTCCTCTCGTATCAAACCAATTGTATCCGCATAAGAAACATGAAGAATATGTAACGTACCTTTAAATTCTGATTCTTTTGCAAACCGAATTTGATCTTTTACAGATTCATATTCTGCTTTTCCCGGTCTGGCATCTGCCCAACTAGTCCACGGATTGTCAAAATTAAATTTATAACCATCAATAAACTCTTGTTTTTCACAATGAACCGCAACAACACCACGATAATCTTCAGCAGCCAACATTTGATATATTTTCAACTGTTCATCTTCGTCAATTACCGCCAAGTCTCCGGTAGATTCACCGGCAAATAATTTCAAACCAATAACATGATGACCAAATTCATCATCATTCGTAAGTGCAACAGCTTTTCTTATTTGGTCTACATCCGCAGTAAGACCCACGTACAACTTATAGAATTCCGCAATATTTTGTTCATCTGCACGCCGAATTCTATCCTTAACTCTTTCACGAGTAATTACAGGATTAAATAAATTAGGCATATCAAAGAAAAGACCAATTCCAACCTCAGCACCTTTAGTATATACATCAATCATTTCTGCTTTATTTGACCACTCTTCATCACGCATATGAACATGCGGGTCAATAAAATACGGAATATTATACCTTCTTTGAAAATCAGCAATATCAAAAACCATAACAATCAATAATATATACGAACCATACATTTAAAAATTGTTATTCCTAACGAGTATTGATTTTATGAGTGATAACGAAACAGATACTAAATATACAAAAGAAACGAATCCAGATTCACTCGAAGAATTATACGAAAAATTACTAAATAAATCTAATTTCTATCGTAAAAATCGCAAACTTCTTATTTCGCCAATGGAAAAAATTGAAAAAATACCATTATTAAATAAATACTTAAATTACGAAACAATTGCTAAACGAATTGGTGATTTTTATCTCAAAAATTTACCCAACAATTCAATAAATTTTACAGTTGAAAATAATATTGGCACCAAAATTGATTTTTATGGACAAGAAATAAATTACAAAACCTCAGTTTCACTAGCCTCATTTGAAAGCGATTTAGACATAATATTAGATGTATGGACTATAATGGGTGCTAATCCCACCATAAAAACTGCAATGCCCACAAGAAGAAAAGGAAATAAAAAACCAAGAATAAAACCACTAGAACATGGACTCATAAATGCCATGGGATTGCCAGGACCATCCGCTAAAGATATAAGAGAAAAATTAATGACTTCAGAATTCTGGAAATACAAAGATAAAAGAATGACTCTAAGCATTGGTGGCGAAAACAAAGATGAATATCTTAAAGTCTTTAAAACCCTATATTATGAAAATTATTCTACAGACAATAAAGAACCCATAAATCTAATAAATGCACAATATCAAAAACACGTCGATTTCGAGATAAACGTAAGCTGTCCAAATACTGGAACCGGAACCGCAGCCTGCGACATAAATCAGAATGGAAAGTACACAAATTTCAAAGAATTACTTTCAGGAATACGGGAAATTACAGGAGAAAATTCACCACCCGTTTACATCAAACTATCCCCCGATTTCGAAAATGAAAAAATACTTAACTTAGTCGGTATTTGTCAAGAATATAAAATGGGCGTTGTTCTTGGAAACACACAATCTAAAGAATGTAGTGATTTATCCGTTGGTAAAGGCGGTCTAAGCGGCCCTGGACTAAATGAACGAATGCTTGAATTAGTCAATCTAGTAAATACAAATTATAAAAACGTCCCGATAAAGGCCTGTGGCGGAATATCAACTGCATACGACGTCCTAAAAGCAATAAATGCTGGAGCAGACACAGTACAAATGGCATATGCCGTAATAGAAGACCCATACAGCGCAATCGCACTTACAAATCTGGAATTATCACAATTCTGCAAACAAAACAACTACAAATCTCTTGATAACTTTAAAAAAGATACAATAGAAAATAGAATAAATAAAATAAACACCTATGCATTTCGAAAAAAAAACGAGAACTTTATATAATTAAGCTAATTAATTAACTTCCTAGTAAACGTAAAAATTTAAAAAACAGACAAAATCTTTTTAATAATTAACTAAGTAGGTATACACTATGCCAAAAGCAGACGATTTAAAAATCAAACGAGACGAACTCAACAAAAAAGTAAAAGAAATAATTACAGATAATAAATCTTCTTTTGACGCAATTTCTACTCTGAATGCAAAAATTACAGAATTAAAAAAATCCAGAGACGAAAAAAACGCAAAAATAAAAGAACTTAAAAGTAAAAGAAATAATTTCAATAAAGAATCAAATACAATCCGGGAAAAAATAAACGAAGAAAAAAAAGAATTCGAAAAACTTCAAAAAGAAACCGGAATTGACGAAAAAACATTCAAAGATCTTTCTTATCAAATAAAAAAATTAGACTGGTACTTACAAACAGAACAACTATCAGTAAAAAAAGATGAAGAACTAAGAAAAAAGCTAGAAGATATGGAATCCCAGCTTAAAAACGGAGCAGAACTTGCAAAAGTACGCTCATCCCTATATGATAAATTTAAAATCCTAAGAAACTTTAGAAGTCAAGCAGATAGTGTTCACAAACAAATTGTAGAATTATCCAAAGAAAGCGAAACAGACCACAAAGCATTAATAGGTAATTTTGACAAGATAAAACAATTAAGAGAAACATTAGGACCTGCAACTGACGACCTTAAAAAAGCAAAGAAAGATGCAAACGAAGTCCATGATAATTACATAAAAATTGTCTCTAAAGATCAAAAAGAAATAAAAATACAACAAGAAGAAAAAAGAGAAAAAGAAAAAAAACAAAAAGAACTTACCGAAAAAGAACTAAAGAAAAAAGCAGCTGATCTTTTTGACGAATTTCTAAAAGGTAAAAAACTTAATTCTGAAGAAATCGTAATTATGCAAAAATACGCACCAAGAGATTAAGGTGCAATTATGTACAAAATAATAGGTCTTGTGGGTTCCCCTCGCAAGGAAAATACATATTTTTTAACGCAAACAGCACTAGCTGAAGTCAAAAAACATAACATTAAAACAGAACTAATTCATCTAGGCAAACTAAACATCAAACCATGTAACGTTTGTAACGCATGCATAAAACAAGGCAAATGCATAATTGATGATGATTACAATAAAATATCCGAAAAAATCAAAGATGCAGACGGTATCATAATGTCATCTCCCGTATATTTTGGTGGTGTTTCAGCGCAATTAAAAGCATTTATGGATAGAACAAGACATTTACGAAGAGAAGATGCACTGACAGATAAAATCACAGGAGCAATTGCCGTTGGAGCTTCCAGAAACGGCGGTCAGGAAACAACCATTCAACAAATACATAATTTTTTCTTAATACATGGCGCAATCATCGTCGGTGACGAAAAAACAAGACACTACGGCGGAACCGGCCAAGCATCAAAACTAGAAGACATAAAAAATGACAATCACGCTATAGAAACATCCAAAAATCTAGGCGCCCACATTGCAAAAGTTGTATTAAAATTGAATAAAGAATAAATTTTATTCATAAGAATTAATAATATTTTTAATTTTCTTTTTTAGCTCAGGCAAATCGTTTTTTACAATACCCCACGTAAGATCAAGATCCACACTAAAATAAGCATGAATTAAAACATCCCTTAGACCTGCAATTTTCTTCCATTCAATGCCTGGATGCATATATTTAAATTCCGGAAGTAAATTCTTTACAGCCTCACCTATAATTTCAAGACGCCTTATTACCCCATCTTGAATTTGTACAGAAACAAGAAATTTTTCTTTTGAAATGCCGGATGTAAACTCATCAATTATTTCAATACTTTCTAAAATATGTTTAAGAAAAATTACAGGATCTTTTTTCATAGTACAGGAACCTCTTCATTCAAAATTCTTTCTTTTAACAAAGGATTAATTGATTTATAAGTTACAACATCAACACTTCGTTTAGTTTTTTCTTCCAGTTCCTGTTTTACACCAACTAAATCCAAAAGACTTTTTCGCCCCTTAAACTTTATTAAAATATCAATATCACTGTTTTTTTTGGCTTCTCCTCTTGCATAAGAACCGAATATTCCTGCTTTTACAACACCGTTTCGTTTAAGCACAGGAACTATTATTTTTTTTAAATCATTTAATTCATTATCGCGCATACATAACACCCATATAAAATATAGTATACATTTTAGCATATATAAATATGTCTTAATCACACAGAATTAATTTCTAACAACCGCTCGGCGTTTGTGTAAATTCGCCAAAAACACCGGTGCAGTCAGTGTATGCTTTGATACCTAAAAACTCATCACAACTCATAGGACATCCGGAAACACTAAACACATCACCAACTTCAAACGTTGTTTCATTACTTTTTAAAATGCAATTTGAACCATCACTCTTAAACGCAACAACTTGTTTTACAGTAACATTATTCATGCCCGTATTTGAAATAAGTGCAGATAAACCATTCATACTTATTGAATAATCAACAACGCCGGCGTCGGTATAAATTGTAATGTTATTTGTTCCAATAGTAAAATTATCAGAATCAATAGTTAACGTTTCTGTTACTCCGTTTACTAACGTATTATCATACGACACATTAGCATTACCGTTAATTGACGCCTTTGGATTTAATGTAGATACAGCAGATGACGGATTGCTTTGTTCATAATATGTCGCAATCTCTGATTGCGTTAACTCCCGATTCCAAATTCGTACTTCATCAATCGTGCCATTGAAATTATTTCCGATAATTACATCGTTCGTGTTTGTTGTAATTACGGTTAAATAATCAGCCGTTGCAGATTCTACACTATTAACGTATAATATTAATTCCTCGGTGCCCGTGCCAGTTTGATTATATGTCAACGCAATATGGTTCCAACCGAGGGATATTGCAGCAATTATTGTCTGATCATTAATACGCCCAATTGCATGCGTGCTATTAGCGCTTATTTCATAAGCGCCTACTTTAGAGACGATAGATTTTGTCTCAACAGCGCCAAATGTTTTGTAGAACGGCGCTGTGCCTGAGGCTGATGGGTTGTTGAGGTTTTTGTGGGTTGTTGAAATATAATTCGAAGATAATGTTACATTTATAATACGCACATCACTAATAATTCCATCAAAATACGTTACAGAATCGGTTGCAATTTTAAGATTTGCAGTAACGTCAATGTTTGAAATTGTTGTCGGGTCTGCTATAACATCAGAACCACCATCTAATCTGCTCAAAAGTCCTATTGAAGATGAAATATCAACAGTATGAAACATATTATGCCACGTATTTGATGATGGTGCAGAACCGGTCGTATATGCTTGATCCGCAGATCCAACTTCGCGTAATAATAATCGTATTCGCGTCGACATCATATTCACAAACCACCCATCGGTGCCATCATAATGAGAGAGAATATAATCACCACCAGACAAATCACTTTTTGCACGAATGATAATACTAAAATCATGATTGCTAAAATCAAATGAATTATCCGACATAAAAATATAATTTGAATTCGTGCTATCAAATGTTATTGCTTTAGCGTATGAACTATCACCTAAACTATTCATTATAAATCCTGTTGGAGTCCCATGATTTTCATTTGATGTTGAATCTAACATAGAATTTACACCAGCACCATTTGGTTCTTGATTTAGATGCCATACCCCACTATAATTACTATCCCAAACAGCCTGACTGCCATATGTTGAATCTGCGGCAGGCTCGGTTGCGCCACTATTACCCCAATAAATATAATATTGATAATCACTAGTATTTGTTAAATTTGGCACATTAATCCATGCCATCAACTTATCATTTTCATACATCTCTATTTCTCGCGCCAACTGCTGACCGTTTGTGTCATATACTCGTAAATCCGATGCACCTGTGTTTGCACCGGAAATATTAATACTCAAACCAATCGGCATATTTGTATTAATTCCACTTACTTGTGATTTATTAACTGTAATTAATTGACGATAATTCCAACCATCCAAATGCCACACAGTCGGGCTGCGCGTTTCTTCCAATCCATCCGCCGCCCATGTTGGTTCATTTGCGGTGTATTTACCAACAAATATCCAATCGATTTTCATAGACACTGCACTTCCTGCGACACTTTCATATATTCGCATGTCCCCTGCGGGAATATATGGCGGCAAAGATGTATATTTTAGCATATCATCTATTAAAAAATGTGCTGCACTTTGTTCCCTTTGTACTTCCCATAAATGCCAAGCGTTTTCATAATTACCAATACTAACCAAATCACTACTCCCACCATTAAGTGAATATGTAGAAATATCAGCAATTGAACCCCGGGCAATAAACCCTAAACGTCCATTATCATTTATAAAATCATACATCGCACAATCATAAGACTCAGCCAGAACCCATCTTTTCATTCTTATTCTATGATTATAATCCCAAGCATATCCATTTTCAGGTCGACTTTCAAGCCATGAAGTTTCTCCGCCGGGTTTAGGACCTTGGCCTTGTAATGTCAATATTCCATTTGCTTCCGTAACTGTAGCACTCCCAGTTACATGTGGATACCATAAAGTATTATTTATATTTCCATCATTAAAATCATCAAATAATTCAAATACATTAATACCATCACTCGCATTACTAACCCCAGAATTACCATAATACATCCAAACATTCGTACTTTCACTTGTTGATGTTTGCGGAATATTCAACCAAACATCCGCCGATGTTGAATTTTTTGATTCAATCCAATATGAAATACTCCCGCCATTATATGTCGTAAATCTTAAATCATCAAAATCAGCCTGCATATCAGAATCAAACGCAATTGTCTTTTTAATTTGATAATCAGTTAGTACCTCAACGGTAGAATCAATAGAAAAAACTTGCCGTTTAGTCCAACCATCTAAATGCCATTCAGTCGGACTGCGTGTTTCTTCCGCACCGTCGATACCCCATATTGGTTCGTTGGGGGTGTATTTTCGTACTCTAAAATTATCGGCATAATGTATGTAACCTGCTGCAGTATTTACACCAAGTCCAATATTTTGTGTCGCATCCGTAGGTGTTAATGTACCATAACTAGCTTCTGCACTTGTTGGTCTTGATTCAACACCCGTTTCCCAAGATCTCATTTCAGTTGCATAATTACTTGCAATCGATAATTCGCCAGTATATACGGTATCGAGTGAAATTGTTTCTGAATAAAAATCTAATTCTGAAAGACTATTCAGAATTCTGGTTTTTAAATATGGTGCTGAACTAACCCTACCGGATAACCCGGTGTTTGCAGCAGTTCCGCCGGTTGCATATATATTTAATTCATAACCTACATCATTTTCAATGTCTGCAGTTAATACATATCCCCTCGAATCAAATGACCTATATATTGTAGAATCAGTGGTGAATTTCAATCTATTGTCGGAAATTACTACATTTGCCCACTGACTCCATCCATTACCAACGGTTCCTGAATCTGCCCGATTAAAATCATCATAGAATTCGAATACATTACCACCATTACTCACACTACTAACACCACTATTACCATAATACTGCCATATTTGCGTAATTAAAGTATTACTTGTTTCCGGAATTTTTAACCAAACTTCCGCCGATGTTGAATTTTTTGTTTCAATCCAATATGGAATATTTATGCCATCAGTTGTCGTAAATCGAATATCATCAAAATCAGCTTGCATATCAGAATCAAAAGCGATTGTTTTTTTAATTTGATAATCAGTTAGTGTCTCAACAGTAGAATCAATAGAAAGAACTTGACGTTTACTCCAACCATCCAAATGCCATGCCGTTGGTTCATCCTTTACATTAACCCACACTTCAAGCGTAACAGCACTAGTCATATCAAGCGTTGCATCATCAGCAACAGTAACATAATCATCACCGTCAAACTGTAATGCATCGCCAATATACCCCGACGAATTCCACGTAGCACCAGTCACAATACCATCATTATTATTTGAAGTAGAATCCAAAGCATCCGTGCCGGAACCCTCATCAAAATTCCATAAACCCGCAAGACCAGTCACACTGCCACCAGAACTAACACCCGTAAACGTAATCGTCGGTGTGCCGGAAACAGAAGTTAAATCAAAATAATTAACATCACCAGATAAAACAGAAGTATTTGAAGTAATTTGAACGTTTCTAAGCGCAACATTAGAAATTTCAACATTAGAATTAGCGCAGTAAGTAATGCCTTTGGTTCCCGTTGCCGATTCAGTAGCAGCATCGGTTGTAGTTTTTGTGTAATCAGTGACCCAACCCAAAATAGCCGTGCTGATAGATACCGTAAATACAAGAACCAACATTACAGAAATTAACGGAGAAACAGCCTTTCTAAACATAATAAATAAAATAAGATTAGAATAGTATATAAGTTTTTCTAACAACCACAAAAAAATATTAATATCCTTAATCACAACAACTAATCAAACAATAAAAAATAAGAAAAAAAGAAAGGCCAAATGGGCCTTTCTTTAACAGAAGTTACTTTTTGTTCTTGTATTTTTTCACTTGTTCAATTGCAAGTTCATTAACACTATCTTTTAATCCCCAACCAATTGCAATTGCAAGACCAAGACCGATAGATCCCATAAGCACAAGAAGTATTGTGTTTATAAGCATCGTATCAATTGCTACAA
>WSZW01000072.1 GCA_013139905.1 archaeon | reverse complement strand
AAGGTGAAATATGAAACAATTAGCTAAAATAGCATATACAAAAAAATTACCAGAAACACTGGAAGAATGTGAAAACCTTCCGTGTACTGAATGTGCACTTTGCAATTATATTATAGAAGGTGCAAATTGTCAACTTAATGCAATGTTGCAGGATTTCGATTAAATTATTCATCGTGTTGCATATAGTTTAAATAAAACCTAAAGATATGAGTACAAATCTCATTATGCGACAGATCACTACAAAACTATAGCAAAATTGATCAGCAAATAGTATTTGTGTTTGCGGGTTAGTGACCGCGCTTTCACCATGTAATCGCTGTATGTGATTTACAAACTTAGAGAAGATTCTTCTCTCCTTGCAGTAGGTGTGGTGAGCCTACACGATCCGACATAGCACCAGTTATTGAGTGGAGTATATGCGCAAATTTATAGGAATGCGCGGAAGATACGTAGAAGCTCGGTAATAATCGCGGAGTGGTGCCCGCAATTTACCTTTTATTTAGGAGAATAATATGTTCGTACTTGGGAACAATATGTTCGTACTTAGGAACAATATGTTCCTATTATAGTGTAAACTCGAACAAAATGTGCGTACTTTGTTTGATATTTCCAACAACGATAGTATTTCAAAATTTATTGAAATAACTATATAGTTTAATTTTCATATATGTAATAATATACACAGGGATTAGATGGTAGTAAAACACATAAGTCTTGACGAATTAAATAATATTATAAATACAATGAATGAAACTGGAATTAAGGGAATATCTATAATATTAACTGAAGACGAAATTAAATCTACTTCGAAAGATACATGGAAATTTATAAAAAACGAGTTAACATCTTTAAAAGATATGACCTTTACATGTAGTAGTTACCAATACTGTTGTGAATCTGTTAAAAAGTTTACGTTTACATGTTTCGATAGATCTCAACTCATACGCGTTGCTAACTTTATAAATGAAATAATTTGTAACCGTAATTTTATATCGATCATCGATACTTCTGATATATTTAAAGGTGGGTTACCAGATAATCCGCGTGGAGCAAATGCTCGTTGCCCATTATTTTAATATACTAAACAGTGGAGATTTGATAAATAACTGTTGTTTGATATTTCCAACAGTTGTATTTCAAAATTTATTGAAATACTTATGCTTAAATAAATATGAGGGATATAAAAGTAAATTGATAACTGAGTGGTAAAATAATGGATAAAGATGATATTAGATGTCTTATATGGGTTATATTTTGTACACCTTTACCAATGATACTTCCTGTAATTATGGTTACTGTTGGGTTTAATGAACAAATGTGCGAAATATTTTTGCGATTTATGTATACATTATGGATATTTGTATTTACTGCAACATGTTTTATAGGTATGTATATGATTGCAACAATGGATAGAATGCAAAAACCCGCAGATTCAACAGATTATAAAATATTGGATAAAGTAATATATGTAAGTATTTTTATATTATCTACAATTATAGCATATTATGTACAACTTGATGCGTAATAAAATATAGTATTTCAAAATTTATTGAAATAGTTACATTTAATGAGGTATCATGTCAAATTTAATAATTATTAAAAAATACGTTGGTAAACCTATCAGAATACAAGCTACATATTATGATGGAATGGTTAAATGCCTTGAAGATATAATAGTTGCATGTGAAAAGTCAGATTATGACCCTATTTATATCCGGTTTAATTTTAATATTTCAAATTATAGTATATTGTGGAATATACACTGAATACACTGATGTAGATCAATTAATTAAATCTTAATAAAATAATAAAGGAATAATTAATATGTCAAACGTTGAACAAGTTGACCTTGAAACAATGTCTGAATATTGGGAACGATTGGATGGTCATTGTGCAAATATTCGTATTCATGATAATACACGTGCTGCAATGTCAAAAAAAGATTGGAGACATGTTAAAAATGAAATTCAAACTTTATCTGATATAAGTTTTGCATGTACTGAAGATGATACTTTTAAACGTTATTATTTCCATTCGAAACATAATAAAAATATTTCACGTAAAATTATAAAAATGATGAATGCTGCTACTAGACATGAACACATATATATTAATGATATTAATTTAAATAATTTTACATCATGTACACCACATGTTGAAGGATCTAGTACAGAATGTGGATTATTTTAATACACAATTGAAGGAGAGTTTAATTAAATGGGCACATTATTTACACCTGGTATAGAACAAAACGAATATAGAGATATACAAAGTATAAATCTTAGAGTTAACAACATGTTTATATGTAACATTCCATGTCCAGAAAACATAACCATATTCAGTGTTAATAAAGTTGTTTTCATAAATAATAAAAATGATGTTGATCTTTTTTGCATCGTATAATTCAATAATAGGCGAAAAATAATGCTTAATGCAACACAAGAAGTAAATTGTCAAGCAATTGATGAAAGAATATTGCCTACATCCGGTTTAATTTCAATATTTCAAATTATAGTATATTGTGGAATATATACTGGACGCGATTATGTAGATCAATTAATCGAATCGTTAAAAGAAAATAATATTCCTATAATTGAAACTTCTGATGATAAAAAAAAATGGTTAGTTAACCTTGCAGATTTTACCCCAAATCTTAATAAAAATAATATATAATTACCTTTATCTCCTAAACAACAAAGGAGTGACCGCAATGCATAGAAAATTCCCAAAACTGAGCCTAAAATGGCAAACACATCATATGGAAAATCAAGAAACACTAAAAGAAAAAGTAACAAAAAGGCAAGCAGAAGAGACAAAGGCACATAAAGCTGGTATGCTTAGGATTAATAAAGCCCAAGCTAAAACAAATCGTTAAATGGAGGATAGTATGCAAATTAAATTTACACCAGAAGAATTAAACGCTGCAGATGAAGAAGTGCAAGTAATAATGCATTTCATGGAACAAATTGGATTTCCATCACCACGTAACATATATAGAAGTTTGATGACAATTGTTCTTCAAGAATATATGATGCGAGCTGCTGAAAGATTTCAATTTAAATAAACATCTAGTACGTTAAAACTAGCTCTTAGCAGCTCAATACAAACTACTAGGCTATACTTTATACCATTAGAGATAGTCTAGTATGTCATAATAACTACGTGGCTTAGAAAGGCTCATAGAGCCTTAAAAAACGAAGTTCAAAATGATTGTAGAGGAAATATGAAAGTACAAAATTTTACATATAATGGAATGTTTGTTAATGAACTTCCAGGTAAAGCAGATTATGAAGCCGAATTTATTGAATGGTCAAAAGATCCAGGAATAGCTTTAATGAATTGTTCAGATGGAAAACAGCGTTTAATTCCATCATTTTGTGTAGATGAAGATCTTCCTTTACAAACTGGACATACAGTTGCAAGTGATAAAAATCCTATTATTGTAGGTCAACCAAGTTCATCTAAATAGAATGCTTATGGTAACAATTATTGGTAATATATAAATGTACAAAATTTCAAAAGAACATATGAAAGCTCTTAGAGATTCTATAATCAAATGGCAAAATATTATTAATGGCACTGCATTCGACAATGGGGCAGGAAATTGTACTTTATGTATTTATAATACTAAAATAACTGGAAATATAAGTACGGCTTGTGCAGTATGTGTAATTTATATGGATACACATCAAGGCGGCTGTAAAGGAACTCCATATACGTTATGGTATAATCATCGACTTTATGATTATTTTGCAAATGTAACTGGAATGTGTCCAGAATGTATAAAATTAGCTCAAGCAGAATTAGATTATTTAGTTGATTTAGAAAGTAGGTGCGAGGAAATATGAAACCAACTAATACCGAATTGGCAAAAAAGGATATAAATTATCCTGTATTACTTATAATAACAGGATGTGCAATTTTAACAATAATGATTATGACAATACCATTTATAATATTGCATAATTAAAAGGAGAATAGTATGTTGCGCGCAACTAGAATAGCTAAAGAAGAACTTAAATTACCACAAAATTTTTTGGAATGTAGTGCGATGCAATGCAACCAATGCTGTTTTCAAAATTATATTGGGAGTGGTGGTCATTGTTTGTATAGAAAAATGATACGAAAGTATACCCTTCAATCATAGTATAAACTAATTGAAATGCGCACTGTATACACTCGCGCAGATTATTTAATATTAACTTAATATTAGTATAATATTAAACCACTCACTGTCAATACAAACTCATAAAATCACTATTCAATTTGAATAATAATTCAATATAAGTTAATACCAATTAGGTAGCAAATATACCTAAATTGCGGTATATCAACATAGCTTACACTCAGGTATATGCAGCGGACTTACACTTTTAAGGTAAGTCGGTTTGATAAATTACTGAGTGTAAAGACCTGCATATTAAACGTCTTCACCCTATATATGTTTTGCTAAATCAACCGTCCTATATAAAGGTATCGATTTCTTTACAAATTCATACACATTTCATACACATTTCATACACATTATGGTCGATATTATGTACACCAATTCAAAATCTAATACCCGTCATCCAGAGTTAAAACCTGGCGAATTCTTTCAAACAAATATACCTTTGAAATGTTTACACGAAAAGGATTTAACTAATTGTAGAGTTGGTAAGATTGCATATGATGTTAATGGCAATATTACTAATAATGCCGTACCCATATTTAAATTACAAACTAATGAGTATAAGATATCCAATAAAGAATTCATAAAACAGATAGTAATTTTTGCACTTGATAATGATTTATCATTTACAGTAGAGAGTGGTGGAAAAATTGAGATATATTTATATACCGATTTAAAAGTTACTATTACACAAAATATGGTCAGTATCCCATCAATTGCTACAGATAAAATAGTACATTTATTACAATTGTTGGAAAGTATACAAATTGGACACAAAGAGGAATTATGTCAGATCCAATAATAATTAAAGATTATACACATCGTCCAGATATTGTTAAAGCTACATATTACGATGGAACCGCCAATTCTAGACGAGCTATCAACGAGGCGTGTAACCTTTCTCCCTTTAAACTACCAATAATTATACATGATATAAAACCAAATTCCTACATAGTGTGGGAATTTGATAAAGAAACGGGCGAACCAACTAATAATATAATGGTATATACTAAAAATGAGTTTGAAAAGTTATACTATTTAAATCCATTTACCATTGAATATAATGTTGATATTGTATCAAATATTAAATTGGTTCCATATGATGTATTGACCGAGTTGATGCAAATACTTAAAATTAAGCATTATGAAATAAAATGCGAATCCACTATATACGCAAAGATTGAAATTCGAAATCACTATCTCGACAAAAGAGAAATTGCGCGATTTTTTGTATCAGATAATAAAATTAAAATTGATTGCAATGAGGATGTCGAATTTATAGATGAAGTATACAATGCAATCTTATTAGTATTAAAGCATGTTAAACGTGCCGATTTTATGATTTATAAAGGATATTTTAAATTATCTTAATAATAGGAAATAAAATATGCGGTTTAGTACATGGGGATTAAATTATATAACTGCATGTGATTTAATTGATGATTTGAAAAAGTTCGAAATCGAATCAAATATAACAATTGGCGGAATTGCAATCTACCCAGATGGAACTATTCAGGTCGATAAAATGAATTTAATGTGCGCAAAATATCATACAAAAGCAATATGTGGCGCAACACCATTTGAAGAAAATATAATTTACTTTGGGACTTAAAATGCAAAATGTAATAATAGTAATAGCATCTATAGCATATATTATTCTTCTAGGAATTGTGGCGATTATAATATGACAAACGAATTTCCTTTAAAGATGCAAATAAGAGGTCGTATTATTGAAGCAAAACCGATAACTTATTCTATACAATTTTTCGAATTGCCAATATTAAATATAACATGGCAAACTTTAAAAAAATTATTGACATATATTGTAATTAAGGGTGTTCACAAATGAAAGACGATATTCTAAATAGTTTAACTCTTACATTAGAAGTTGACGACGAACAAATTGAAATACCAATTCAATCTGGTAGTCGAATTGAATTTGGAGACGGTATAAATTTAACTGCTGAAGAATTGCGTCAAATTGCAGACTTATCCGAACAATTTGCAATCTGGATTAAACAAATGCGAAACTATTCTAGATAGTTATGGGAGAATTGAAATGAAAATTGAAACGATTGCACCACATATAATTAAA
>WSZW01000164.1 GCA_013139905.1 archaeon | reverse complement strand
ATGTAACGGCCATCATATGTATAATTCGCACCGAAACAAAATAATTAAATTAAAAAATATTATCTACTAGTATATTATTGGTATAAGAAGTATATATAGGTATGTATTTTCGATAAAGTACATATTTATGAAAACCCACCAACACAAAATTATATAAATATTTATTACAAACACAAAATAACAATTTCTATTGAATATATTATTTGGTTGGTGGGCTTAAATGTATGAAGTAATAAGCAGAGAAGAATATCGTGAAATATTAACTCAGACAGTTGTAGATTTGAAACAACAATTAAAAAATGGTGTGGATTTATCTGCAAATTATAAAATGGGTATTATTGATGGTTTGCTTATGATTGATGAATATTCGAGTGTAGATGATTCGATAATATATTATAAATTACATTGTATTGGTGATGCCGATTGTTCAACACCAACACTCCCGATAAGGTCAACAAAAGAAGAGTTTTATAATGAAATATTGCTTGATGAGCAACTTATAGAGGAAATAAATGATTTGGTTTGGGGAACACCAATATTAATGCCATACACACAATCAAACTCAAAGGTAAATGAATCCAGACCACAACAAAACAAATTAGAATTTATGTTACCACATAATTAAATTTAATTTGTAAATATGTAATTTTGTAGGATACTAGAAATCATCAAAATATCAATAAAAACACGACCGAAAACTATATATTCTTCAAAAAACATATATAATGGATAAGAATAGGTATTATTTTTTGTTTTTTTGATTCGTTAATTTAAATAGATTTTCTGGATAGAGGTTGTATCTCGCGTTTAAGGAGGCGACCGATATGAGAAATATGACTGTGTATGTAGCATTAATTCTAGTTATTTTATTTTTTACTCCGCAAGCATTTGCTGCAGAAATTAAAGCGGATGATATAATTACCATATCTAAGGGTGAAATTATTAATGATGATCTATATGCGACTGCTGAAATTATACTTATAGAAGGAGGTATTAATGGAGATCTTATAGCTGCCGGTGGCGATATAAAAATCAAAGGTAATGTTGAAGACGACATTATGGCTGCCGGGGGTATGATTCATATTAGCGGAGATATCGGAGATGACATAAGAGTTGCCGGTGGCAACTTAATAATTGATTCAGATGTTCCCGGTGATGTTTTCGCTGCAGGAGGAAATATAGATATTTTCGGAAATGTAGATGGTGATGTGTTTGTTGCTGGCGGAGTAATACGCATCAATGGTGATGTCGACGGAGGTTTGAATCTAACTGGCGGACAAATTATTCTGGGCGGAACTGTTGGCGGTGATGTCTTGATAATGGCAGAAAATTTAGAGCTTTTGCCTACGGCCAAAATAGAAGGAAATCTTGTTTATGAAAGCGAAAACATAGCAAATATTGATTCAGATGCTACAATTAACGGCGAAATTAAACACATAATACCGGAGTTACGAAAAACCAATGTCTGGATTTATACCTCTCTATTCTGCTTTTTAGCAATGTTACTCGTAGGTCTCGTTTTTGTACGTTTTTATCCGAAAATGTCTACAAACATAATACGTTCTGTAGATACGATGCCATGGAAAAGTTTAGGCGTTGGATTTGCAGCTATTATTTTAATCCCGATATTATCTGTGATTTTAATGTTTACAATCATAGGCATACCATTATCCTTGATAATTCTTGTAACTTACCTGATTGGAATTTATCTAAGTCATATTTCTGCGAGTCTTATTATTGGAAATAAACTTTTGGGATATTTTTATAAAAACAAAGATAATTCCATTTATTGGACATTGTTTGTCGGTCTTTTGGCGCTTACAATTATTACAAATATTCCGATAGTGGGTGGTATTTTTATGTTTTTCGCTATGATTTTTGGCTTTGGTGTTTTAATATTGGTCAAATTAGATTTATATCGACAATTGTATGCTAAAAAGATGGTTTGATGCTATAAATAGAATTGATACTGAAATTAACGGCGTTATATTAAGTTATTGCGTCGTTATTATTATTATTATTATTTCTTCTTGAAAAACAGCCAGGAGTTTTTAGCGCCTGTAAAGTTGGTTTTTAAAAGAACATAGCGTCCTGTTAGTTTTTTGCCATAAATCGTAACAATTATTTCTTTTTCATCTATTTTTTCCGGCAAAAATGTCCCGGAATCCCAGATTTTAACCGTCCCAGCGCCATATTGACCCTCTGGAATCGTACCTTCAAACGTAGCATAGTCTATCGGGTGGTCTTCAACTTTAATCGCAAGTCTTTTAACCCCAAAATCCATTGGTGGTTCTTTTGGAATCGCAAACGACATAAGAACACCGTTATGTTCTAGGCGTAAGTCGTAATGATGATGCGACGCGTCGTGTTCCTGGATAACGTAGATGTTTTTTTTAGAACTTCCAATTTTTGATTTTGGTTCGTTGGTTATATCGAAATCTCTTTTTTTGGCGTATTCGTCTAAAGGCATGATATTAATTGGTTTTTGATATGTATATCTTTTTCGGTCTGATGAATATGTGCACGATTTCGGTGATATTATACATACTCTATTCACTAAAAACATAATACGTGATTTATTATGGATGATACTCAAACCCAATCAAAAGAAATAATACCAAAATTAGAGATGAATATATTACAAAGAGCAGGGAATGTAATATTTTATCCAAAAGAATATTTTTCAAGTATTAAAGATGAAACGGATTTCGAAACGCCAATTATATATTATCTAGTATTTGTTTTTATACCGACATTATTAATAACTTGGACCTCGTTATATTTATCGGTTACATTTTCATTTTACAAATTATTAACTTTAATTACGGTTGATGTGGTGTCTTATGTTTTATTTATCGTAATAATGCACCTTTTTGTTTCGCTTTTTGGTGGTAAGGAAGGTATCATAAATACGTTAAAATCTGTTATCTATAGTACTATTTTATTGATACCCATACTCATAATATTCGTATTCTCTGCATTAATGCCCTCCGCATCTTTGTTGTTTGGTATAATTGCAGTCATTATCGGACTTTATGGATTACAATTAGAATTATGGGCGTTTGAGCGTTTGCAAAATATAAGTCAATGGCGCGCCTTTTTCGCCATAATTTTTGCTGCGATAATGCGTTCAATCATTACATCTGTATTGAGCTAATAGAATTTTGTATGTTTCTAAATCTTAAACGCGCTAGGACAAACGTCATTTAGTAAACAGTCTTTGCAGTTGGGGCTTTTCGCAAAGCAAATTGCCCGCCCGTGCAATATCAAAAGATTAGAAACATTTCGCCATTCTGTTTTTTGGGCAAGTTTCATCAAATCCTGCTCTATTTTTTTCGGGTCTTTGTTTGTGGTAAAACCCAATCTGTTTGAAAGTCTTGTAACATGTGTATCAACAGCAATCCCGTCAATTATGCCGTATCCTTCAGACAAAACAATGTTTGCCGTCTTTCTTGCAACGCCGGGCAATTTTACGAGAAGTTCCATGGTGTTTGGGACGTTGGAGTGAAATTCAAATTCTAAAATCGTGCAAATTTTCTTAATGTTTGAAGCTTTGGTCTTGTAGAAATTAATTGTTTTAAGATTTTCTTGAAGTTCAGAAATATCTGCATTTGCAAAATCTTTTGCTGTTGGATATTTTTTAAAAAGTGATGGAGTTATCTTATTGACACTAACATCGGTTGCCTGCGCCGATAATACCGTTGCGATTAAAAGTTCTAGTGGGTTTTGGTGCAGTAATTCAGTTTTTGCGCTTGGGTATTGCGTCTTTAGGCGTTCTAATACTAAATATAACATTTTAGCAGTTTTAATGTCGTTCATACAGATATAAGAATAGCAATATTTATCTATTTTTGCATTTTTATTACTGTTTAATCGTCCTTAAGCACAAGTTCAAAATCAACCAAAAGCATAAATACTACTTGCGTACAAATACATGTTTATGACGAAAATAATTTCTGTGATTTCCGGGAAAGGCGGTGTAGGTAAAACCACAATTGTCTCAAATCTGGGATGTGCTCTTAGTAAACGCGGTAAAAAAGTTGTGGTGATTGACGGTAATGTAACCGGTGCCAGTCTTGGTGTTCATTTAGGCGTTCCTGATATCCAACCGGTATCTCTAAATGATGTTTTGGAAGATAAAGCATTTATAACACAGGCATTATATCAACATCCAGCAGGTTTTATGGTAATTCCTGCAAAAATAAATGATATTGAAGCAAATTTAGGCGGATTAAAAAAACACTTGGGCGAACTTATAGGTAAAAGTGATGTAATATTAATAGATTCTGCTGCGGGTGTTTCTGACGAAGTAAAAGCATCTATTGATGTCGCAGACAAAGTTCTAATAATTACCAATCCTGAAGAAGCAGCACTTCTTAATGCTATTAGTGCAAAAAAACTTGCGGATAAAAAAGGGAAGGATTTGATGGGCGTTGTAATTAATAATGCGCGTGGCGAGAAACATGAAATTACAAAAGACCAAGTAGAAGCATTAATGG
>WSZW01000149.1 GCA_013139905.1 archaeon | reverse complement strand
ACAAGCTCCCCGCCGGTTTTTATACGCAGGACATTCGCATAATTCATAGGATAATTATATATCGTAAAACCAACAGCAAACGGAATTATAAGTAAAATCAAAATAATAATCACAGGAAGAGAAACAGGAAGTACTACAATAAATATCAATGAAAATAAAAATAAAATCAAACCCGCCAATACAGCAAAACTGGCAACTCCGGTAGGAGTTACTCTAAGACCGGTAAAATCAATAGCACCTTGATATTTTACATTGGATTTTTCATCCATTTTTACAGCCGAAACTTTTTCAGAAAAATTACAAAGTTTTTCAAAAAAAGTATATTTCGTTTTTGTTTGTACTTCTTCTTCCTTAAATATTTTATACTCTCGAGAAATTACCGTCTTTTTATCAGTTTTATCATCTTTTGGAAAAGAAGCAGCAGCATCATATTTCTTAATAATTTTCCGCATAAGGTCTCTTTCATCCTCTTTTTCAATTTCTTTTTGAGTTTTACGCCTTATTTTAACCATTAATATTCTCTACCCTAATATATTGTTTTAGACAAATTCACACTATTTTTAGCTTCCCGTTTTAACCAATCTAACCAACGGGCATAAATACGCTCAGAATCAAGAGCACCATATTCTTCCTTTACTTTTTCAGACAAAATATGAAATTTATTATTGGATGCGACTGTAAATTGAGCTTCAAGAAGCTGCAAATTATTGCTTTTATTAGCAACATCCACTAGAGTTTTCGTCATATTAGCCCTAAGCTGAATATTATCCCATATAGCTTCCCAATCATTATTCCAATCTTTTACTCTCTTTGCAATATCATTTAAAATATAACTCTCCCCATTCAAAAAAGTATCAGTTGGTACAAGTTGGTCTGTTTTAGAATCATACTCCATTAAATCCACAAATGCTTTCTCTTTCTGAGGATCTTCATTCCAATCTTTTCTAACTTCTGTAATCCCTAAAACTCGCCTGAATGTATGAAGTCCATCAGCACTTCTTAAACGATTAGCCATGACAATTATATCCGTTGCCTTAAAACTTGTAGGAGGTACTTCCAAATCATTTACAACTCTATCAAAAACGCCATAAGGCGAATCACCATGTATCGTTCCTGCAACAACATTTGCAAGCGCGCCAACCCTCATAGATTCATAAAGTGCACGGGCTTCTGTAGATCTAACCTCACCAATAAAAAGACAAGAATCACCCAAACGAAGCGATGTTCTAATCGCATCCGCTGCCGATAACTCAGAATCTACATGAGTAATAACAGACTGAGACTTTAACTGTTCAATATTATATCCTAATTTTCGCATAGCTTCAACAGGAAGTTCCAACGTATCTTCCACAGTAATTATTCTAAAACGCCGCATAATTTGTGTAAGTGTGGCTCCAAGCAATGACGATTTACCTGATGACCGCGTACCTGCAAAAAGAAGTGTCCTGGCACCATCAATTATAAAACTTAATAGCCCTACTGAAAGCGGATTCATAGCTTTCGCATTCACAAATAAAGGATAAGTCCACGGTTTATCCCTGTGTCGCCGAAACGCAAACGATAACCCTTCAGGAGACAAACTTTTAGTAATAACCGCAACCCTTGCTCTACCTCCGGGAACAGACATTTCAGTATCTAAAACAGGATTTGCTTCATCAAGCGGCCTTCCCGATTCAATCCTAAAACGCGTAGTCCAAGCTTCCGCATCATCCTTTGTAGGAATAACATTTGAAATACACTCTTCATACTGCCCATGAAATAAAAATAACGGCGCTCTGCCAACCGGCGCATTAAGATACATATCCTGAACATTAGAATCATTCAATATCACTTCCAAAATACCATATCCTGCAGTATATCGGGTAAGTATTCTGGCAAGAAGTTCTAATTTTTTACGATTTAAAGAAATTCCCCTATTATCCGCAATCTCTCCAAGCATATCACGACCTATATTATAAAACACTTCACGCATACGCTCAGGCTGCGCAAATTCTGATTTTGTAGGCTTATGTTCTGACATATATTGACGCGCAATATCAAGCAAAGTATATTCTTCTTCACTTAATGTAAATTCAGGAGGCAAAACATGATAATAATATTGAACCCTATCAGGCACTTTATATATCTGCACTTCGGCATCAGAAACCATATACCTGTCTATTTCACTGCCGCCACTGGGCGGAATCATCATATATCTCGTAAGCATAAAATTCGGACGAATAATAGGATGAAATATTTCACGATAAACATTACGCGAACCCACATGATATGCATTTAAATGAGGTTGCGCCAAACGAATCATAGTTGTTGACTCAAGCAATTTTCTCATAGGATTAAGAGCGTATGCCAAATAATGATTAGCACTTACCTGCTGTAATTTTGTCATATGAATCATAGAAGTTTTAACGCGCCGAATTTCACGCACAACCTCTACATACGCACCAATCGGATCGCGCCTTAAATCAGAAGTAACTATCTTTTGCACAAACGCCATTCGTCTTGGAAGTATCCGATCATTCCCCGTTGGCGCCAAACGGTTAGCAGATAATATTTTAGTTTCCTGCAAAAGCGTTGTTATCAAACGCGAAATTTCAATAAGCATTTTAGTCTGCTCATAATCATACTCAAATTCTCTCGTTTGTGTCAAAATAACATTAGACGCTTTTTTTACTTCC
>WSZW01000159.1 GCA_013139905.1 archaeon | reverse complement strand
CCGCTTGACGTAAAAAAACTAGACGTTGATTTCTTAGCATTATCAATTCACAAAATGGCAGGTCCAACAGGCATGGGTGTACTTTACGGAAAACAACATATTTTAGAAGAATTACCGCAATTTTTATTAGGCGGCGAAACTGTTTTAGACTCAACATACGAATCAAAAGAAATAGCACCACTACCGGACAAATTCGAAGCAGGACTGCAAAACTACGCAGGTACAATGGGTGCTGCCGCAGCTGCAAAATACTTAAAAAACATAGGCCTTGAAAACATCCACAATCACGAAATAGAACTAAACAAATACATAACAAAAAAAATGGAAGAATTTGAAGGCGTAACAATTCTAGGACCAAAAGATCCGACAAAAAGAGGCGGAATATACACATTCACCGTAGACGGCGTAGATTCTCACGAATTATCAATGCTTTTAGATGAATCCGCAAACATAATGATGCGTGCAGGAGCACACTGCGTGCACTCCTGGTTCAACAAACACAACATAAAAGCATCAATTAGAGCATCATTTTACCTATACAACACAAAAGAAGAAATCGACGTATTCATCGAAAAGTTCAGACAAATACTTACATTCGCAAGATAAAACATCAATTTTATTTTAAAAACGAATTATTCTAGAATATTTTATTCTGTTAAAGATTATATTGCCCGATAATGTAATTTATGATCAATTAATTCACTTTCAAGAAGTTTCATATATGCAATCCGATCTAAATGATATGATACTGACGAAGCAACGCGACTGTACTCAAAAACATCAGCATGTTCGGGTAACTGTTCTTTAACAATACCCCCTGCCAAAGCATAAAATACATCTTTAACCTTACTAGGATCAACATAACCATCATTTACGTTTGAATCCGATAAATCTTCCAATACCTCTACCATTTCCTCTGGACTTATATCGAATGCAAAATGCGTCGTATTGTGTGCAGTAATTTCCATAATCATCATATAACTAGAAAGGTATTTAAATCTTTGGTTAATGAATATTTAATTCTTAACATAACAAAAATACTCAATTTTATTCCAATAAGAATATTTCTTTCAACAGAATATATAAGCCATCTAAAACAAACATTAATCTACAAAACAATATTAGGTGGTTTATTTGACAAACAACAAACATTTCTTCACATCCGAATCCGTAACAGAAGGACACCCGGATAAAATTGCAGACCAGATTTCTGACGCAGTACTGGATGCCGTATTAAAAGACGACCCAAAAGGACACGTCGCATGCGAAACATTCGTAACAACAGGAATGGCGCTCGTTGGTGGAGAAATAAGAACAAATACTTATGTTGATATCACAAAAGTCGTAAGAGACACAATAAAAGAAATCGGTTACGAAAATGCACGTTCCGGCTTCGATTGGAAAACATGCGCAGTAATAAACGTCATACAAGAACAATCACCGGATATCGCACAAGGTGTGGATGAATCACAAGAAAGAGAACAAGGTGCAGGCGACCAGGGAATAATGTTCGGCTATGCAACAAACGAAACAAAAGAACTAATGCCGCTGCCAATCGTACTTGCACACAGGATAACAAAAAATCTAACAGACGCAAGAAAAAAAGGAATACTTTCCTACTTAAGACCGGACGGAAAATCACAAATAACAGTAGAATATGAAGGAAACGTTGCAAAAAGAGTAGATGCAATTGTTGTGGCAGCCCAACACACAGAAGACATAACACACGACCAAATAAAAAAAGACATAATTGAAAAAGTCATAAAAACAGCAATACCAAACGAACTTCTTGACGAAAACACAAACTACTACGTAAACGAAACAGGAAGATTCGTAATTGGCGGACCGCACGGCGACACAGGCCTTACAGGTCGAAAAATAATCGTAGACACGTATGGCGGCAAAGGAAGCCATGGTGGTGGATGCTTTTCCGGAAAAGACCCATCCAAAGTAGATAGGTCCGGAGCATACATGGCACGATACGTAGCAAAAAACATAGTAGCTGCCGGTCTTGCAGACCAATGCGAAGTGCAAATTTCATACGCAATTGGCGTACCACACCCGGTATCTCTTCTAATAGACACATTTAAAACTTCGAAAATACCGGAAGACCAAATAGCAACACTAGTAACAAAACACTTCGACTTACGACCAAAAGCAATTATTGAACACCTAAAACTGTTACGTCCCATTTACAAAAAAACAGCTGCATACGGTCACTTCGGAAGAGAAGATCCTGACTTTACCTGGGAATATACAGACAAAGCAGAAATATTAAGAAACGAATCGGGATTATAATACAAAATTAGCCGCAATTTTGCGGTCTTTCTTTTTTCTAACAACAAATAAATACTCAAATTATATAAACAAAAAAAACAATAAAATCTCTAAGGACGTAGGGAGATAAAACAATGTCAGTTATTATTCAGTGTGCAGAATGTC
Organism: archaeon; assembly: GCA_013139905.1. Lineage (GTDB taxonomy): Archaea > EX4484-52 > EX4484-52 > EX4484-52 > B79-G9 > GLR112. The sequence continues at coordinate 3,365 of WSZW01000159.1, read as the reverse complement.
AAATGTTTTCACATATATCTAGTTCTAATTGTGCTTTTTGCGGGAAAAACCTACTTGGAGATAAAGCCAGAAACTTACTAACACAATCAATACCACCATTAGCACTAGTAATGATTACATTATTTATCATAGAATTAATAATAACATTACCCCTAAAAATTCACAACGCAATAATATTATTTAATCAAATATTAGTATGTCTTTTTGTTATAGATTTATTCATGGATCACGGACTGCATAAATTTCGAATGAAAACATTTTTTAAAAAACGAACAAGAGATATAATATTCGTAATATCTGCAATGGGTTTTTTACGAATCTTAAGATTAACCAAATTTGGTCTTGAATTTGAAAAATATGCAATGGAAGTTGGAAAATTCGCCCACACAGCAGAAAAAGGATTATTATCCGCAGAAAAAGCAGGAGTTGCAGCAAAATTTAGACACGACGTATTATACGCCATGCCCGCCGTAAAAAAAATCAGCAATCATCTTTAATATACAACAACATTTACGTTTAAACCCCCCGACACGTTTAAAAACATCATACATCAAATAACTATAAAATATTATTTTGCGGAGATCGCCTAGCGGCTTGGCGTGAGCCTGCAGAGCTCATTTACGTGTGTTCGAATCACACTCTCCGCTCCATTTTTTTCTTAAATTAAAAACATATAAATCTGCACCCAAAAATATACCCTATGGGCAACATATTCACCGTAATCTCACTAATACTTCTTGCAGGCCTGGTTGCAATTGAACTTGGCATTACAACCGCAATTTTAGAACTAATAGTAGGCATAATTGCAGGAAACTTTCTTAATTTTCAAAGCTTTGAAACACTTAACGTTCTTGCAGATTTCGGACTTTTAGCACTCATGTATATGGCAGGTCTTGAAATAGATACAGACATTTTACGAAAACACATAAAAAGCAGTACAATTGTAGGTGTTTCTTCATTTACTTTTCCCTTTATCACACTATACATATTAGCATACTACATTCTATCATACACCCAAATGCAATCCGCCTTAATTGCCACAACACTTTCAGCAACATCAGTTGCAATTGTATACACAGTCCTTACAAGTGACGGAAAATTAAATGAAAAAGAAAAACACATATTATCTTCCGCAATGATTATAGATGTCTTAGGAATTTTAGCAATGACTATTCTTTTATCATCAATAACAACAAAAACCCTAATATTTTTTGCAATATTTATCATCTTCTCACTATTAGTACCGCAAGCAGGACGTAAAATTTTCAAATATTACAAAGGAAATGCCGCAGAACTGGAATTTAAAATTATATTATTCATAATACTGGGTATCGGAATAGCATCAGAATTAGCAGGCATTGATGCCGTCCTTATAGCTTTTATGGCCGGTGTCGTAACTTCCGCATTCGTAGTAGAACACGTAGAATTATGGAATAAACTAAAATCAATAACATTTGGTTTTATAGCACCCATATTCTTTTTCATGGTAGGAACAACAGTAAGTATAGATGCAATAAAAAATAACATATTACTCATATTACTATTTTTCACAACCGCATTTATAATAAAATACGCATCAACAAAAAGCCTTGCCGAAAAATATATGCCGGACAATCCTAATTTTGTAGGGATTTTATTCAACGCACCATTAAGCATCGGAATTGTAGTAACCACGCTAAGCTTTGATTTAGGACATTTCAACCAAGAATTATATTCCATAATGATAAGTACCGTAATATTATCATCCATTGTCGCAACAACATTGGTAAAAAAACCAAAATGCCACACAGAATCATAACAAATTTCTAATAATAAAAACAGTATCAATTATATCTTTTCTATTTATCGCATTTTTAACGCGAACAAACCCACTCTCGAAAATAAACACATTTTTATCGCTTTGAAAATATTTAACCAAACCCAAATCCTCAGAATAAAGAACATTTTTAACAGATTCAAGTTTAATAACAGCATTTTCTATTTTTTTAAGATCAATATGCAAATCAGGAGTAATATCTAAAAAATTAACTTCGCCCATAAGCTTACCCTTAGTATGACACGGTCTTATTACTACAAGTTTTTCAGTAATTTTTGTTTCTTCTAATATTGGTAACACCCGTTACTAAATTAATTTTTTAAGCTCGCATGCCTTGCATACATCTCGAGACGTTGGTTCACTGCACACACTACATTTTCCAATAACCTTATCTGTTTTAACCGTATTTTGTATCGCCGGTAAAATTCTATCAAACGTTCGCAAAATATTAAACTTTGTTCCCGGGTATTTTTCTTCTAAATCATTCACAACATCTCTTACAGACCACCTAAACGATTCAGAAGCATAAGGACATTCGCCAAAATCAACATCAAAATTCTTTAAAATACAATATAATGCGCATTCTTTTTCAGGTATATCTCTTAACGGTTTTATACGTGGAACAAATTTTTCATCTTCAGCAACAAATGCCTTAGCTCCAATCCTGGAACCGCGTAAAATATCGCCCCTAATATAATTAGCCATGATAGACTGAACTTCATCATCCAAATTATGCCCTATCGCAACTTTGTTTGCGCCAATTCTTCTAGCTTCCTCATTAATTAGTTTACGTCTAAAAACCCCGCAATAAGTACAGCCGTTAAGTTTATCATCTTTATTTTTCTTGACAATATCATTTAATGATTTCCCAATTTTTTTCTTAAATGAAACAATATGTAATTTAACATCCAGCGAATCACAGAATTTTTTCGCATCAGGAATACTCACATCCCGATATCCTTTAATCCCTTCATCAACAAGAATAGCCGAAATTTTCAAATTTCTTGCTTTTGACAATTTTCTAAGTAAATATAATAACATGGATGAATCTTTACCACCAGAAAACCCAACAGCAATATGTTCTCCCCTAATCAAAAGCCCGTTTTTCCTAATTGTCTTTGAAACGCTTTTTTCCACAGATTTAATGAAATGATCTTTACAAAGAGCTCTTCCCTCATAAACTCTGTCAATTACAGCTTTTTTACCACAAGTCGTACATTTCATACATAATACTTATTGCGATGATTTTTTATGTATGTATATTTTTATACTAAAAACAAAAAATTTATATATACAGACCTGTATAGTTTAAACCAAAATCTTTTTTTTACAAACATTAAACCTAACATCACAACCAAAATCAGGTCAATCGATTTATACGGGAACAATAACTCAATACAATAATAATATCCTATGGATTCATAAAACAAAAAACAACCCCTATAAAAACAACATCAACATAAATATTTTTGATATAATAAATTCTAAAATCACCATTACATAGTACTATAATATAGTTTAAACCAAAAAGTAACATAGATATATAAAT
>WSZW01000077.1 GCA_013139905.1 archaeon | reverse complement strand
CATATACATACTCATCTATGTCTTCAGCGGTGATGTCGTCCTGGTGGCCTTCTACTACAAGCTCAGTTCTAAGTTTGGAGTATTGCTGGACCAACGATGCGGATTCACCGTTTGGTGGTGTGAATTTCACCGCCTGGTTTATGCTACAGCCGGGATTTGCTTGATAGTATTCGTTGATCCTGTTCAGCCGAATTGCTTTCTGTTTGGCTGTGAATAGTTGGAGTGGTGTCATTTTGCTGTGTGGTTTACTCATTTTTTAGATCCTCCTATTGTAAAAACGTGAATCCTAAACCTTGATAAATAAAAAAATATCATCTTAAATTTAAAATTATATATTCGTTGTGTAAATGATACATAATACCATTTTAGAGTAGGAGTATACCAATAATAACGATCATAAAGTAAAAATGTAGCTGTGGTCATGTTGATTCACCTAGTTAGTATTATTAATAATAATCCAAACAAAAGTATAAGGGCTATGCCACAAACACCGATTGCAATCACAGCAACGTTAGATCTAATATTACTCACCAACATTAACAATTCTTCTTCGTTGTTCATATTTGATTCACCTATATGATTCTATATCTTGGCTGCACGCCCGGCAACCCCATTCATTATTCCTAATCAATACCCTATACGAGTTTATTGGTTTTCCACAATTCTGACATGTTTCTTTTTGTTTCATATTGATTCACCTAAATACATTTATAAAATCCTTCGGTAGGTTCGAAGATGCTACCGTCTGCTTTCATGCGCTTGATTGCTTCGTTGAATCGAATTACAGTTACCCCATTCTCAGCTGCATGCATAGATACATCTTCGATCTTTGTCTTGCCTTCAATTTGGTGTGAAATTATAGATTCACGTATGAACTTTAGTAGGTCTCGCTGGCTGATACACATGTTATTATCTTCGAGATATTGATCCACACCTTTAATGATATTGTCAAGTGTGATGTCTTCATGTTCAACTTGTATTCTGCCTATGACATTCCAGTATACCCGTTCGGTCCATTTAGGAATTGGATATAATTTTTTTATGAAGTCTTTTTGGAATTCGTTCTTAATTGCTTTCAAAAGTCTTTGTTTTGATAAATCAACAGATGTACTTATTATATATTTATTTGTTATTTTTTGTACACTGTCTGGTTTATTATATATATTTTTAGACTTTAATGATGATTTTATTATACAATCTAATGCCATATTATGCCTCCTGTTTGTTATTTTTTTTGGTAAACACCTATACAACCGTATGCTATCGACATGATTTGTTTAGCGTGTTTAGTGGGTGTTTACCAGAACCACCAACAACAGGCTTACTAAACACCTAAACACCTTTTTTGCCGATTTTATGCCTTATATAGAGAGAATTTATTTTCTATTTATCATGAGTTAAATATTCCATGTGATGATATAGATATAGGTGTTTAGGTGTTTAGTAGAGTATATATTAAGTATACTGATAGTGTTTATTAGGTAAACACTACTAAACACCACTAAACACTTTTGAACCACATACCGTTTACCGATGTTGGTTTTTTTGGTGTTTACCATTTTTTTAATCCTCCTTTTGTGATATTGGTAATTTTAATCTAATTACACGAATTTGTTTGTTTCCTGATTTTATAGTTGCAAGAATCGTATTTTTTTTATCTTTATTTAATATTATTCTGCCAGAGTCTGCCCAGTCCCTTATTATTCGACTGGATATACCGGGTTTATTAAGTTTTGTTTCAATAATTTCTTTAAGTTTTTGTGGCAAAATATCTGCGTAATCATATGGTGATTCGTTTGCTGGATGTGCCATTTCAAGATTTCCGAACAGAGCATATCGCTCACCAGCGGCACCTTCTTTATGATTACAAAAGTTTTGAGTGTGTTCAATTATCCAATCTGAAACAACCATATATGCACGATCTGAAATACTCCCCTCGCTCTGTGTCATCTTGTCAGAAAATTTTGTTTCAACTAATGACAACGCATCAATAGGATCAACGCCCAAATCTTCCATTACAGATTCAAATATAAATCCAGATAAAGAAATTAGTGCGTATGTATCAACAACTCTACCCGTGGCTCCGGTTGAATCTAATTCACTATATTCTTTTAATGTATCCCTAATATTCACATAATATTCTTTTAATTTATGTTTGTTTTCTAATATTTTTTTAATAATCAACGGTGCAATCTGCCCGCAGTTTTTAGTCATTTGATCTTTATATTTTTCTACGTTTTCTGGATCGTGTGCACCAACACCACCATATATAGATACAGTTCTTACGTCCTGGCCGCCCAGGCTTCTTAGACTTAATAATGGTACTTCTCCCGTCGTTAACAATACAGTTTTCCAAGTTGAAACCTTTTCCACTCCCCCCTCCTTTTTACCTCTACCTCTGCTGCGTTCGTTAGCAATCATATATGATATTTCAGTGAGGACCTCAGATTGCATCATAGATGTTTCATCTAAAAATATCGGGAGATCACTGCATGTTGTACATGTTCTTTCAATGAATACTTTTGTGGCACTTGTAGCAAGTTTTAATTTTTTTGGATTACCAAATATAGACATTGCAAGCTGAGCAGTAATTGTTTTACCAAGACTTGTATCTCCAACCAATTCAACAACAAACGATGCTCCACCCAACACTTTTAATATAAGTGATGTAGTCACAGCATAACAAACAAACCGCACATTATCATATTGTAACAATCCTTGTGTGGCTTCAACCCACCCGGCGATGGTGCCATTAGGCTCTAATGCATCAATAGTTTCTAATGCAACGTCTTGTGTAAGATACGCCTCCGTTGTGCCGTTTGTTGAAATATTTTTATTTCCAATTACAAAACTATCATCATCAAATACCCACCCAAATCTTGAATGAATTGGGCGTTCACACAATGTTTCTGATTTGCTAATATATGTTGCGAAATAATCAGATAGTGTTCTAGTCTTACTTTCCGGCACGTTTAGGCCAGCAGCAGTAAGACCTTTTAATCCTGTGGTTGTAAGTACATCTTTCTGACTGACTATTTGAGTGATAACATCATTTCTATACATGTAACACAATTCAACATAATGAAGTTTTGTGAGCGGATCAATAAAACAATTATTTAACCATGTTGGTTGATAACATATTATTTGGTATATGTCTTCAACTGTCTCGGTTTTTGGATCTGTTTTGGTGATATGCTCAAATGTTCCAAACTCTTTATTTTGATTTACAAAAGTAAATGGGTGTGGCACATCAATACCGTTGTGTTTTATAGATTTGAGTTCATCACAATTAATACCATTTGAAACATGCTCAAAAATTTCAGATAAATCTGTCGCGTTGTATGGACAATCTATTTTATACCTTGAACACGCAAAGCGACATAATGTTTTAGGATTCATAATTTACCACAAAACAGTTAAATACTTCAAAAACAATATACTACTTGGTTCTGTCGAATCTC
>WSZW01000006.1 GCA_013139905.1 archaeon | reverse complement strand
GTTTGTGGATGTGGTTATAGAATAATGTGTAAACAGATAGACAGTGTTTAGCCAGTCCGCCTTTTTCGGTGTTGTGATAGCGTTTGCTTGCCGGTACGGTGTAGAAGTCTGATTCGTTGAGATAGTCTCTTAATTTATTCATATCTCTGCGTTTTGTTTGTTTGAGCATATTGTCTATGGCTATTTTGTTGGCATTGATTTGGTCTTCTGGGGTGTGGTGTTGAATCATGGCGTCATTTTCGCGGTTGGCATCTTCTTGCTCGACTTGGTAGTCGTGTTCTTCTGGAGTCATTATAATTGCTCCAGTGCATGTTTTATTAATGCTCTTGCACATCTATCTTGTGCGTTTTCGTCTGATATGTATAGTAATGCTTTTTCTAAACATTCTTTAATTGGGTGTTCTGTTTTTGGTTTATTTGTTGGTTGTTTTTTTACAAATGTTATACCGTTTGTGTTTCTTATAATAGAATTTATGTTATTTCGAACCATAAATTCGATTAAATCGCTTAATACTATTGTTATTTCACTTTTATTTATTTCGCTCACGCAAACCATCCCCGATTACTTTTTAAAATATAAAGACGCGCTGGGTAGCGGTTTCCCACATACCCCACACGGCTTTACTTTTGTCCCACTAATACTTTAGTGCCGTTCCTTATATACTTATGCACGGCAATTGTCGAACTGTTGCATTTATATACATCCTTTGACAATTACAACATACCGTATCACAATACAAGGAAACCAAACCTCTTGGACTTGTGCTTTGTGCATCCCGTGATTATGAATTATTGCATGGATGCCTTAATGCTTGGATGATGACGCTGTGGTGGAATCGACACGTATTGTGCTGCTTGAATCTTGCTTTTGATTTAGTGCTAGTGCTAATATGTTGTTTCTTTGCTTAGTGTCTCTTGCTTGTGCTTATGCCTTTCATACGTACGTACGTATGGGTTTATATAGATAGGGATTTAATTAATTCTATAGGAAATAATGGGGTGTGTTTATGAAATATTCAGAATCACATAAGGTTAATTTAATAGAAGTAATTAGTTTGGAAAAACATATTGTTCGCAAATATGTTGACAGACTTGCAATTTGTAGAATTGATGGTGAACGTTTGGGTTGGGAAGAATTACAAGAAATAAAATCAGAAATTTTAGGTGTTGATGTTATTGCAATAGAAGTTTACCCTGCACACTCAAAGGTTGTTAATTTGAGACATACAAGACATTTATGGTATGGTTCTATAATTACTTTTGCTGTTCTTAGTTGTTGTGTTCATCCGGAATTTGTTGATTAAATGAAAAGAAATATTACGATATCAATTAATGTTGATGTAGTTATTAAATGTAAAGAAAAGAATCTTTGTATCTCTCACGAGTGTGAAATTGCTTTGCGTAATCTCTGTGCGATGAAGAAAGATGAGGGACAAAAAGTCCCAAGAAATGATCCAAATAAAGTTTGGTCGCCTAAGCTAATGAGATATATCAATATGCCTAAATAGAGTCATAGACTATGTCGATTGAGTTTATTTCTAGGTCTGTTGCTGCGGCGGTTGTTCCGGTGATTAGCATATAGTGTGATTTTCCATTTGTTGTTTTTGTTGGTATGGCCAGTGTGTGTGTTTCATTTAATAGGTAATCTGCTATTTTGCTTACTTGTGTTATTGCGCCTAGACTTGTGTTTGTGCATCCGGTTACTACTGGAGTTACTTCTCTTATGGATGCGTCTAGGGTTGCTGTGTTTCCTGCCGCATCTAATTGTCCGTGAATATGAAATCCTACAATTGTTGCACCGTTCTTAATTGTTATTGGCACTATCATTGTTGATGCTGTTTGACTTGCCGGTAGGGTTGCTATTCCGCCATCGTTGTTTTTAGTCCATCCACCCGTTGCGCCAACTATAAAATCTACTGCAGAGATTGAGATTATTGCTCCTCTTTGGATTAGTTCTTTGACTTCTAAGGATTGAATTATGTCCGATGCCATTATTTCTTACCTCTTTTTGATGCATTGCTTGCTTTCTTTTCTTCTGCGAGTTTTCTTGCGTGGTCTTCGTATTCTTTTACTCTGGCGTCTTTGGTTGCTTTCACTCCTTTTTTCATAAGTGTTTCTGCGGCTTTCATTCTGTTTTCAAATGTCATAATTACTATGCCTCCTCTACGTGAATAATCATTATTTGTTGTCCGTTTGCCAATGGTACAAAATTCCAATGGTCGTTTGCTGAAACTCTTAGAGCTGTTACTCTGGTGTCGATTGTTGTTGCAACTGCTGGTTGAATTTCTACTGTTACTGTTCCGGCTACCATGATAATTCCTCCTTATTGTGAAATATGAATAAACATTATTTGTATGTCATTAACTATTGGGACATTGAAGTATTTATTATTTGCCCCTGTTCTGGCGTTTGTTATTGCAGTGTCTATGGTTGGTGTTAGAATTGGTAGGTATTGGACATCCACACCTACTGCCGGTCCGCCGTCTGTTTCTTCGTTTCCCCAAGCTCCGTGTGTTGGGTCTGTTGATGCGTATTCTCTTACAAAACACCAGTCTTGTTCGAAGGTTCCGACAGTATCCAGTATAAAAAATCCCATTTCTTCTCCGACTGGAACGTTTGTTGATATTGTGCCATTTATTTGATTTTCATCTATATACCCTGATACTTCTGAGCCGGTATGTATTGCTTTTATTTGATACCATATATTTTGTGTTAATGCTGGTGATTCTGATGTTGTTGTATTTATTGAATTTTCA
>WSZW01000089.1 GCA_013139905.1 archaeon | reverse complement strand
GGGATGCAATTGTTAAGGTAAAAGAAATTGTTTTGAAAGAATTATAGATGTTTATTTTTCTACTTTGATTTTGTTCTTTTTTAGATAGTCGTTTGCTGTTTTTATTATTTTGTCGCCCGCGATTTTTAAGTCTTCTGTTATTGTTTTGTCTTGTTCATCCCAGGTTGCTATTGCATAAATAAAACCGGTTTTTACCATGCCTTTTAGTGTTTTTGTTTCAGTGGCATAATTAAGGGCGTTTCTTACTGCAAAAAGAAGAGTTGCTAATTTTAAAGTTTTTATGTCTTTTAAGACTGATTCCCATGAGGACATTGAAAATTCTTTTTCTTTGATAAGACTGATTGCAATTTTACTTTTAATCAGATCAGTTTCTAAATTCATGGTATTATAATTAGCATTAGTTTTTTTAAAAGAATCTTTTTTTTCACGGTTGTTTAGTGAATTGTGGGGGTTGTGGTGTTTTTGTTTGATTTTCTTGTAGTGTTATACATTGAAATCTTTTTTTGGTTTTGCAAGTTCGTATTTGTCTGTAAGTTTTATTGCATGGCATTTTATTTTGTCGCATTCTTCAACGCATTGTGAACAGAAGGTACATAAACTATAATCACAGGTCCATGTTTTGTTTTCGCGATCAACGGTAATTGCGCCGGACGGGCAGTTTTTTTCGCAAAGTGAGCAATATATGCATTTTTCTTTATTGTGCGATATTTTACCTCTATAATTTTTTGGTGGTGTTTGTTTAACAGAGGGATAGTTTCTTGTTGCCGGTTTTTTGATGATGTTTTTTAGTATTTCTTTTGTAAGTTTCATAGTAATAACAACCTAACTGAGTATATTATAATTAATAAATATCCTAAAATCCAGTAAAATTTAAGTACGTGGTTTATTCTTAGGCGCGCCAAAAGAGTTCGTATGAATGCGAATATGATTAGAATCCCAAATGTTTTTGCAAGAAATACGCTTAATGTTACAGCGCCACCTAAGAATGTATTTATTGCGAGTGTAATTAATACAAACATTTTTATCATGTGTGAAATTTCTATGTATGCCAGGTTTGTTCCTGTGTATTCTACGGTGTAGCCGCCGACAATTTCCTGATGGGCTTGTGGGATATGGAATGGCGGTAATTCCAGGGCGGCAATAATTGCTGTTAAAAATATTATTCCGGCTATTGGGTATAGTGTAATGTTCCACGCGCCCGTAATTTGTGCTAGGTTTATTGCGTCAATTGATAGTGTTTTTAGAAATACGGCGGGCATTAATACGGATAGAATTAATGGAAATTCGTATGCGACCATTTGTATTATTCCTCTGGTGGCGCCTATGTGTCCGAACGGATTTCCTGTTGAAAAACCTGCAATGTATAGGGTAATTGAGCTTAGTGCGACAAAATAAAGAACGATTAGTAAGTCTCCTGTGTTTAGTGCGGTTATTCCAGCAATTGGTATCATTAAAGCGGCAATTATAATGGATGTTAGGGAGATTATTGGCCATATATGAAACCCGTTTTTTGCCTGTGCGGGTCTTATGTTTTCTTTTCCAAAAAGTTTTATTGTATCATAAAACGGTTGTATTATTGGAGGGCCTATACGGGACTGCATACGGGCTGTTATTTTTCTAAATATTCCGGATAAAAAAAGGGATGTAAATAGTATGAATAAAATTCCGGGATATATCAAAATTTCGAAAAAATTCATAATTTAAACGTCCTTAATTGATTTTCTGTTATTGTTTTTTTTATTTTTGTGTTGGTATCTAGTATTGTTATTCTATCTGTGCATGAGAAGCATGGATCTATTGATGCTACTATTATTGGAACGTCTGAAATTTTAGCGCCTTTAAGCATGCATTTTAGTGCCAGCAAATTTGCGTATGTTGGCGGGCGCATTCTTACTCGTTCCGGGGTGTCTGTTCCGTTTGATTTTACGTAATAAAACAATTCTCCTCTTGGCGCTTCTACTCTGAATGTTGTTTCTGCTTTAGGGACTATTGGAGAGGTTTTTACGTTGATTGGTCCTGTTGTCATTTGGTTTATGCATTGGGTGATTATTTTTGATGAATCTATTACTTCGTTTAATCTGACAATTGCTCTTGCGGATATGTCACAACCACTGTTTGTGAATTCATTCCAATTTATTAGGTTGTATGCTGCGTAGTTTTCGTTTCTGATGTCGAATTTGATGTTTGATGCGCGGGCTAGAGGGCCTGCTGCGGAATATTTTTTTGCATCGTGCGCTGTTAATATTCCCACACCTTGTGTTCGTTTTAGTATTGTTGAATCGTGGGTGAATACTTTGATGTAGTAGTTTGCGCGTTTTTCCAGATGAATCATTATTTTTAGAAGTTTTTCGTTGTGTGTTTGAGATATGTCTCGTCTGACTCCGCCGATTGTATTCATTGCGTAATTTACACGGTTTCCGGAAATTTCTTCTAATATTTCCATTACGTATTCGCGATCTTTCCATGCGGACTGGAATATTGTGTCTATCCCTATTTCGTATCCGGCAACTCCTAGCCATAATAGGTGTGAGTGCAGTCTTTCCAGCTCTGAGATTATTGTTCTTATGTATTTTGCTCTCAAAGGTGCTTCGATGTCTAAGATTGATTCTACAGCTTCGCTGTAGCATAATGTGTGGCATGCTGAACATATTCCGCATATTCTTTCTGCTACGTAGATATTTTGAGTGTAGTTTCTTTTTTGCATCAATTCTTCTATACCCCTGTGTAAATATCCTAAGTAAATGTCCGCGTTTATGACGTTTTCGCCATCAACTTCGAGCTTTAAGTGCTCGGGTTCGACCAATGCGGGGTGTTGCGGACCCAACGGTATTGTTGTATGTTTTGCCATAGAATTAATATTGAACCCACGGGTTAATATAGGTTTTATTTGTTGGGTTGGTAAATATTTATTATCATATATGATGGGTACTTTTTTAAATAGAAAAGAATTTAACATATATGTACTTTCAGTTAGGTATTGTAATTATATGTGGTTTAAATGGTTAGTTGCGCGATTGAATTTTAATACTGGTGTCGTATTGCGCGCATATTATCGCACATCAAAAAAGAACAAAATCGTTATCTGATGACATTATTTCTAAATTGTCGAAAATTTCGTAATTATTTTAGTGTCAAGTTGCGCGGTTTGTAAAAATAATTGATGTCATATTGCGCAGTTGTATCTGTGTTGGTTTATACGCATATTATTCTTTTTTCCGTAGCGGTGTTTTTGGTGAGGTTTCGTCCAGAAATATGTTTTTTGGGTTCAGGTTTCCGATAATTCTT
>WSZW01000129.1 GCA_013139905.1 archaeon | reverse complement strand
GGTACACGTGCAGGCGCTATGGCTTTGGTTCAATCGTGCGAAGCTTATCTTAAGAAAAAGGATATTAAAACGTATGCTAAAAACCACAAAGAACTGGCGGAAGCAATTAAGTTTTTTTCAAAGAAAAGCGCAGATGTAAAAGTTGTTGAGAGTAGTTAAATGATGTAATTTCGCTATTTATCATTATTTTCTTTTTGATATTCGAAATACGATGATTATGAGTACTTAAACGTAGTTAACAATCGATAGATTTATATAGTATCACAATCATAATATGTGTAATTCTTATGTGGTGATTACTCTGGTATTATACAATACAATTATTGAAATTGGCGAAATTATTCAAAAAATGAGTGATGATGACTTTATTGCATTTCAACAAGAAATTCAATACGGCGTAAAAGTAAATTCTAATGCTACTAGAATCGCATTTCAGAATTATCATTCATATGATGAAGAACAACTTTCACGAAGAAATGATATACCTGATTTCGAACAATATAGACGTAGATATAAAGAAATAGAAAATTCTGATATATATGATATCATTCGAACTGAAAGTAAAAAAAGAGACATGGGAGTTTTTGCCGGAGACACTAGATGTGCTTGGCTTGGTTTAGACCAACAAACACAAGTTGATGACATTAATGGGGCTATCACAACAATACAGACTGCGGAAATACACAAAAAAACTGATTCTAAAACACTTCAAAATGTTGAAATAGCTAAAAAAACGATAGAATCTTATGGCATTCGGGGAATATTCGCAAAAGAAGGAAAATTAGAAGATATATTTCGTGCAGAATATGTGGATAAACAAATTGATGTTAATACCTAATTATCAAATAAAAATTACTCATAATTCTTTTCTTTTTGATATTCAAAATATGAATATACTACTAAAAATATTATGCTTGCAAATGTAGGGATTATAAACAAAATAATGCCGTTTGGAAATAAAAGGCTTGCAAATGCAAGAACGGCTAAAATTCTAAATATTGTTGCGCCCAATTTGTGTGTCTTTTCCCAAACTTTATCACTTGAAAGCGTCCATGGCGTTCTTATTCCGATAAAGAAATTCTTTTTTGATTTTTCTAAAAGAAAGCTCACGCCATAAAAAAGAAAACCTAATGCAGGCATAATTATGTAATTCATATTAATAACATAACCTAAATTTGACAGTAAGGTAACTGCATAAATAATTGCCATGAAACTTATGATGCCAACCATAAAATTAGAATATGTTTTGTAAAAAGATTGGATGTTTTTCTTATAAACTGCGATTTTTGGAATTAAAAGGAATAATAAATATATGCCGAACGTCATTACAGGAATTAAAAATATACCGACGGTTCTTGAACTATAACCATCTACATTTCCGTTTGCATCCCAGTGTGTTGCCATAAGTTCCGGCATATTAGGATATACAGATGCGCCTGCAATAAACATTAATGCAATTATGGTTAAGCCCACAAAATTATACAAATTCATACTATTTTTATGGTATTACTAGTATAAATAGATAAATTATTCTGCAGTTATAGGATTTATTTGTCTGTTGTTAACATAATCTAAAAGACCCGTTAAAAGCAAAGATTGTTTTTGACCAAGTCTATATCTTTGTTTTTTAGTAATTGCAGATTTTGGGTTGATAAATGGGGGAATTATATTTGTTTGTTTGCTTAAAGATTTTAATGCAGAATATATATGTTCTTCATCGATATAATTTAATTTATTTGTTATTTCTTCAAACTTGACGGGAATAGTAAATGAACCCGTGTAGGATGTATCTTTGTTATTAACGACTTTGTAAGCATCAAGTATATATTCTATAAATACATTAATCGCTGGATCTATCTGCGTTGATGTTTCATTAGAAAAACAATTTCTTAATTCATCTAATTTAGTTGCATATATTTGATTAAAATATTCTGGAATTTGGTTTTGAAGTTTATCAATATCGTTTATAGTCTTTTTTGTTTCTTTTTTTATAAATTCAAATCTTTTCCTTTTTGGTGTTGACCATTCAGAACTTTGTAATAATGATGAGTCATGATTACATAAATAAGTACAAACCTTACTAATCACTCTAGAATTGTTTGAGTTGTTTTTTGAGGAATATTCATCCAATTTGACAGAATCAATATATGTTTGATTCTTCTCAGCACATATTTTAAGTGTTCTTAAAAACGATAATTCGTCTAATGATCCGCAATTTAACTGAGCATCCATTAATAGTTTAAGTTCTCCATATAGGTCATTTGGTTTTGTTTCAGCATTAGTTTTCATAAAAATCATTACTTATAAATAATAACAATTAAACATATAAAGTAATGGTACAAGTCATAAAATAAAAACAGTATTATTTGTTAGATTATTTAATTCAATATAAGTTACAGAAAAATATTTTATTGTGTTTAAATGAGTCAATATTTTGTTTTTCAAAAAACTTTTTCTAGAAGCGGTACGACTTGCTTTTTTCTTGAAAGAACGCCGTCTAGCCACATTTCACAGTTTTCTAATTTTTTGTTGTATGCTTTTTCGATTTTTCCTGTATCACCAACAGCGAGTAGCAGGCATCCTTCTTTGATTATATCAGTTATTAACAGTACGGACAAATTCATATCCCTCAATTCTTTTAGTCGTAAAAGTTCGTCTAAAAGTTCTTTTTTTCTAGGGACTAGGTCAGTATAATCAACGGTTTCTACTTGCGTTATTGATATTTTTGTTCCGGACATGTCGTATTCTTTTCTGTCCATTTCAATTATGTCTGCAGAATTCATGTCGCCCCAAACGGATTTTGCTTTAAACATCTCGATTCCAAATGCATTTAAGTCTTTTATTTCAGCTATTGGTGCTAGTTTTTTGGCCATTGTTTTGTCTTTATCGGTTGTTGTGGGGGATTTGAATATTACTGTGTCTGAAATGATTGCGGATAAAAGAAGTCCTGCGATTTTTTTGTCTAATGGTGTTTTTGTTTCAAAATACATTGTTGCTAATATAGTTGCTGTAGCTCCCACTGCATCTGCAATAAATGGAATTGTGCCTGCGGATTGAAAATTAATATTATGATGGTCTAGAACTTCAACAACTTCGCCTTTGTCACGATTGTTTATTGATTGGGTTTCTTGATTGTGGTCTACAAGAATCATTTTTTTGTCTGTGCCGTCGGTTAGTAATTTTGGTGCAGAAATATCGAATTTATCAAGAACAAATTTTGTTTCGTTATTTATATCGCCAATTCTTGCTGCTAGGATGTTTTTCTCGCCGTTTTTGGTCTTGAAATCAGCATAAGCTATAGCTGAGCATATAGAATCTGTATCCGGGTTTTTGTGTCCGAAAATGTATGTTGTCATTTTAAAATCACCAATTATTATGAGCTTTATAAAAATAATAATGGAGCCCTGGGCGAGATTTGAACTCGCGACCTCTGCCTTACCAAGGCAACGCTCTACCAGCTGAGCCACCAGGGCATTAAATTAATAATACATTTGTTTCTTGCATAATCATTATAAATGTTTTTCTGATTTGGGTGTAAAAGAAATACGATAGGAAGAAAAAAATAAATTTAGAAAATATAATTATACGATTATTTCTTTTTGTTTTCTTCATTTATTCTTTCAATCATAAATTGAGGCAGTTTAAAAGATGCAAAATGTGTATCTTTGTTATAATATTTAGTTTTTATGTTAAAATCAAACTCGTTTAAATCTTTTTCTGGGTCGTATTTTTTTGATGCGAAACCAAATGCGAAAAGTCCGCCAGGAAATGTCGGAATTGTTGCGATGTATATTTTAGAGATTGAAAAGAATTCTGAAAGTAATTTTCTTATGTATGCATAATCAATATTTCCATATTTGTAATGAGGCATATAAGCATCAGTCTGGAATATTCCATCATCAGCTAATCGTTCAAAACACAAACGGTAGTATTCTTTTACAAATAATGGGTCGGATATTGTTAATGGGTCTGTTGGTGTTGTAAATATCGCGTCGTATGTTTCTTTTGTTTCTTTTAAATATTCTAGTCCGTCTTTTATGATTAAATTTACTTTTGAATTATTTAGACAAGCCATTTTTTCAGGATATATTTTTTTACAAATTTCAACAAATTCATCGTCGATATCAACAATATCGATTTTTTCTATATATGGATAGTTTAAAAGTAGTGTGGCTGTGAATCCTTCGCCACCGCCGACAACCAATATCTTTTTTTTCTTTTTTCCTGTTAACATTATTGGATGGACAATCATTTCATTTATTATGTGCCCGTCTTTATCGGTTTTCATTAAAAGATTGTCTATAAATAAAATTCGTCCATATGATTTAGTATTGATAATATTTATTTTCTGATATTTTGTTTTTTCATCGACTAATATTTTTTCGGGTTTAAATATGAGTGCAACATCATCACAGTATTGTTCTCCTAAAAAATTGGTTGGAATTATTGACTCGAATAATTCTTCAATAATTTTAGACTTTTCGTTTGTTTTTTCGCTCATAATAGTATGTATTATTCAAATATTATAAATATTTTATTATTTTTTGTTTGTTATTCATGAGAATTAGAGAATTTACATTTCTCGTAGTCTTTTTATGCGCTCGTCTATTAGTGGGCAGGTTACAAATGTGAAATTTGTGTTTTTTTTGTTAGTATTGAATTTGCGAGGAACATATGAAATATAGCGCTATTTAATTATGTGTCGTTTTATTTTATTGTGTAAATTTCATTTGTTGTATTTACAAGATTATTATTTCATATTTATTCAATTTTTGTTTTTTTTTAATTAAATTATTTATCTTATTGTATTTATTAAATATATAAATATTTTATGATTTTTTTTGTAATATTGGTTTTTAGAAATCGTGGCGCTTGTTATTTGTGGGCATTGCTTGTATGCGTTTTTTATCTGTTTTGTTTTGTTTTTAGGGCATCTTTTTATAAGCTTTAGTTTCATTAAAATTATAATTCAAAACTATAGAATTTAAAGAATATTTAAGTTATTGAATTGATTTTATCTCAATTGAAGAATGAGATAAATCATCTATGCTTATCTGCGGGCAGATTATACCGGCATATATATTTTGAATCTACGTAAATTTTAAGCACATAGAAATAGAATTCGTTTGTTTTTTGTTAGTTTAAAGAATAAAATTAAATTTGATGGGTGGTTATATGAGTTCGAATAGCGTTGGTTG
Organism: archaeon; assembly: GCA_013139905.1. Lineage (GTDB taxonomy): Archaea > EX4484-52 > EX4484-52 > EX4484-52 > B79-G9 > GLR112. The sequence continues at coordinate 8,750 of WSZW01000129.1, read as the reverse complement.
TGGGGTGGACGAAAAATTGTCTGAGGCCGTAAAGGATAGATTATATATCGGCGGTAACCCTGATAGTTTTATGCCTGAAGAATTTCGAAAATATAAAATTGGCGAAGTAGGCGACGATATATCAATTGCATACATATTCGTTGAACGAGAAGATAATGGTGCCAATGATTCGCCTTGGGCTCTTTTAGGTGGTCAAGTTGTTGATACTACCCCGTATATAGAATCAAATGGAGATAGAACTATTTCTGTTAAACCTTTAAATCCGAAATATGTGGATGTAGTTGCTAATTATTTTTTAGAAACACACGGTGTTGAAAAAAAACATATTGTTGGTATGAAAAAATATTTACTAAAGAACACTCAATCTTCTTGAGATGATTATTATATTTTGACGTATTATATTGGCGATGTTTGGTTTTATTTTTTATCGCCGGTTTCTTTTTCTTTGAAAAAAATAAGCTTTATATTTTTGAAATGTTAAAATTTAGAGATTAATATTTGAGTGTTTTCTTATTTTTTAGATATTACGATAAACCCGGTTTCTCGACCAAATTTATCCGATATTGATTCTTCAAGATCTTCAATAGATATATCTAATCTTGGTTTGTATTCCCAATAAGGGTCTACAAGCGTAATTTTTGTTTTGCCCGAAATAGTTTTTACGGATTCAATAACATTATCATGAATCAACTTATCGCCATGAATTTTATGTGTTTTATATTCTAACCAAAGGTCATTATTATTCTTTATGTTTTCTATTAAAAATTCTTTCAAATTACTTATTTTGGAATATATAAACGCTTTCGCGTTTAAATTAATGTTTTTTTCTTTGAAGAATTGATTTATTATTTTTTCAGAATCAATTGTTTTTAGACCTTCGTCATTATTTGTAGCCACATAAACATCAAGTTTTATATTAAAAGATTTAACTTCGTCTTTGCCCACATTGATTTTAAAGAATTTTGCTAATTCCTGTTGGTCAAAAAGCCCAAAACCTCGCCGATAAAGTATCATTTGAAGACAAGTTACATTACAACAGGATGGTTTTTGTACTAAGGGTATGTATTTTGAATTTAATGCCAGAGAAATATCTGTTTTTGTCATATTATTAATTGTCCAAAATATTTTATATGTGTGTGGGTTAGTTCAATTATTTTGTGCGATATGCTCATAAACTTTTTTTGAAAAATATCGAAAATACATAAGACAACCACCATCAACAAAATATGTGGGAGTACCCCCTGTATTTTTTGTTTCGTCAGTATTCATATCAGATTCTTTTAAAACAACATACTTTGGAACATTAACAAGATGAGAGGAAATATCATCTTCATCTGACAAAAAACCATCAACTCGAACTTCACCTTTTGAATTTGAGATCAAATTAATAATCATTTCCGTAGAGAAATTTTCAGGAATTGTATCTTTAGTTATAATGTAAGTATATATTTCATCAAAACCTAATATAGTTCCAAGTGCATTAGGTTTTAACTGAACATCTATTTGAGAAGGAATACCATCCCCACCATTATCAGAATAAAAAGAAACATTATTTACGCCATAACCTAATAATCCAAGCGTAATATTCACACCATTAGGTACTCCAAAAGACTCGAAAAGATCATATTTAGTAAATTGCACCATCATATTAAATCACCAGATTATAATATTACTCCGTAGTAAGTACTAATTATGATTAAGTTATATTTAAATACGTTTCGGCGTTATAGTATCAAAATTAGAAGATGGAATCTAATTAGAAAATAACTAATAAATACAACGTTATTTATCCACATCGCATTGTACGTTGCCGTGCGTTGCTGCTAATAGTTCGTCTAAAAGTGTTGGAACCATTCCGGCGGGTAATTTTACAGTACCTAGCCATTTTACGCCAAGCCAGTTTTCTTTTGTTATTGTTCCCTTTTTTTCGATTATGTATCTTACTTTACCTGCATATTCTGTAGGAATTACAAGTTCTATTGTTTTTTCTTCTAAAGAAAGCGGGAGAATGGTTTTTAGTTTTGAAAGTATTTCTTTCATTTGGATTTCTGCGGGTATGAATGGATCAATTTTTAATTTTAATTGGTCTAATGCGAGTTCTACTCTTTGCGGTGGGTGTGGTTTTGAAGTTCTGGGGTCAACAGCTCTGGATGAAATAAATGAGATAATGCTTCGTTTTTTCTTTTCAATCATTTCTTTCCTTTGATCTACAGTAAGTTGTATTTCACCATCATTTAATATTTTTTTTACTATTGTGATTAAGTCAGTGGTTCCGAAAGTTTCGATTAAATTAGCATCATCGTGTTTTTCGATTTTGCCTTCTATATTTTTCATAGGAAGGCCTTCATCAACAGTTTTTAAGTTTCGAATGTTGGAGAATACGCCTTCGGTTGTAATTATATCCCTCAGATTATCATCTGATATTTTTCCTTGTTTATATGATTCTATTTTAGTAGAATCTACAATAATTTCAAAAGTTTTACCCGAATGAGTAAGTTTTGCAATAACATCTTTAGACATACGTCTAATTATGAATTTAAGTAAATAAAAAGCTTGGCATTATTATTTGCCAAGCCGTATAGAATAAAAGTTCTAAATTATCAAAAATTTAGAATGTTAGTTTTAGTTTAGTTATTTCTTCTTGTGTAAGTGCGCGATAACCATCTTTATCGATAACGGAAATGATGACATTTTTAGCATGCACTTTTTCGTCTTTTTTAAGACCGTTGATTGCAAGCTGTGCTGCTTTATTCACATCAAAGTTGTCTTTGTATTCTTTTTCGAAAAAATCGTTTATTTTGTCTGCGGATTTTCCGATTGCGCGTGCTTTACAGTTAAGAATAACTCCGGATGGGTCTGTTTCATAAAGACTTGCTTCGTGATTCATGCCGCCAATTAAAAATGATACTCCGTATGGTCTGACACCTGCGTATTGTGTGTATAATTGTTGTTTATCTGCCATAAAACGTGCAAGTGTTGGTGTGGATACAGGCTCATCATAAATCATTTTGTTTTGTTGTGCTTTTACGCGTGCACTGTCTACAAGAATTCTTGCATCTGCAACAAGACCGGATGCCGCCGCCGCCATATGCTTATCAATCTGGAATATTTTTTCACCCGGAGTTACTAATTTTGATTCTCTTTTTTGAACTGCAAAAAGTACACCGTCTTTATATGTAACGCCAATTACTGTAGCTCCGCGTTTTACTGCTTCTCTTGCATATTCTACCTGAAATAATCTTCCGTCCGGAGAAAAAACGACTATTGCTCTATCATAACCCATACTTTCTGGCATCATATCCATAACTGTATCACCTAATTTTGTATTAAACCATAAAACACTTTTGTGCTTAAAAAAAATCTGTGTGTTAGATTTTATAAAAGGTTTGGGTTTGTGAATTATTTAAATGGGACTATTATGATAAATTATTACTGAAATTTAAACATCTTTTTTAAAACTTTGCTTACTATAAATGGATTAGGTGATTTTATATGAAAACATTTCTTAACGACCACGAAGGTGGTATAAATGCCTGAATCCACAGTCCCATACAAAAGAGGCTGGGGAACCGGCACAGGAAGAGGACAACAGGGTACTGTTGACTGTAGTTATTGCGGTAGGAAGGTTCCTAGATACAAGACTTTTATCAAATACAGTGGTTTTAGAATAACGGATCCTGTACTTCGAAAAGAGTTAGAGAATCAACACGTTAGTGGAAGTTCGAACAAAATGTACGCTTGTCCTGCATGCGCTAGATCACGAGGTATCGTGCAGCGAAGAGATTCTACAGGTCAAAGACAATTCGGTCCTAAAAAACGAAATAACAGCAGATAAGTAAAATAGAATTATTCTAACTGTTTGGCGATTTTATCGCATAACTTTTAGGGGCGCTAACGCCCCAATTTCTTTTATGTTTTTTTGAATTGTAATAAATATCACAATATATGGGCGAAATGCCGAGTAATTCATAAAATATATAAATAGAGTAAAATACATACAAATACATGATACAAAAATACATATTGTCATTAATTATGTTCGGAATAATTCTTATTAGCGGTTGTATTCAGGATAATCAAAATATGAATGATGTTTCAGTATCAGATTTGATAAATAATCCACAATCTTATGATGGTGAAATAATTATGCTTAGTGGGGTTGTGGTAAAAAATACCGGTAATTTCTTTGGTTCTACATATCAATTGGCAGTATTTGAAAATTCAAAATCTTTCGACATAAATAATGCAAAAAAAATTGCATTCAAACAACAAAATAGTTATATGTTTAATATGTCTATGGTAGTAAGCTACACATATGATGGTCGTACATACACAGAAAAAGAATATAAAATATTTACGTTTCGAGGAACTATTCATTACATTGGTGAAGTCATTGACGATTCATCATTTTATTTCGAAGCAGAAGCAGTCATGGATAATGTGTAACGTATGATTAAATTTATTGCATTTTCGATACTCGGGCTATTTTTATTATTTATAATCTTTTTCGCCAAACCAACAGAAATTAATAATTCTCTAAATTCTTTAGTTTCAGGAGAACCAAACAAAGAATGCATTATTGATTCGGATTGTGTAATAAAACAAACCACTTGTAATTTATGTTCTAATTATGCTAAAAAAGAATCAGTAAATAAAGATTGGAATACTTTTTGCCCAATACCACCAATACTAGACACAACTTGTCTTGCAATGATAGAATTTCATGGAGAACCATATTGCGAATCAAATGTTTGTAAAGAAAAGAAACCAAAATATATGGAGGATAGAATACACGATATAATCAATAATATAGATAAAACCAATAAATAATAACATCACATTCTATCGGCACAGTATCGCAGATTTTCTTTTAAATTTAATTTCCTAAACAATTCTTATGTTTCAAAGTAATTTGGCTCAGCGAAAAATAATATATGGTACTTCTACTTATGGTGAGCCGTTATGCAATCAATGCAAAGGCAGGGGTATGTGCGGTAAGCCAAACTGTATCTTTATCGAGCGCATGAAATCGGTTGAGCCGGTTGTTAAAAAAGTAAAGCAGGATTTTTTTGGTGCAAGTCCGCCATCGGTTTTTATCGGGCGGTTTGGGTATCCAAATATTTATGCGGGTACTTTGGCACCGATGGATGACGGGGATACTAGCAGATACGACGCGCCAAAACTTTGGCATAATGATAATTGGGACATAAATAAGGTATTGTCTCATAGAACTTCTCTTATAAATTCACGAGTAAAGACAAATGTCAAAAAAGCGCCAAAAATTATAGACACACTAAAAGAAATTGCGATGTCTAAACGAAGTGTTGATATTGAGGCGCATTATTCAAAGCCAATACATTCAGGTATTAATTTTAGCGGTATGACAGCTCCAAGTGGTCCTGCGGCTATGATGGAGACGTTAAAGCTTACGGAAAATCCAACAACGCAAAAAAAAATTGAATATGTGGTGTCGGGAAATGATTTTAAGACAACAGATGCAATTGAATATTTGTATAAAAAGCATACGGATGAAGGAAATATTACAAAATTATTTTCAATTGGGCTTTTAGGGGAAGAAAAACAAAGAAAATTGGTTCCAACCCGTTGGGCGATTACTGCTGTTGATGATGCGCTTGGAAAACAATTGACCAGAAAAATAAAACAGAATCCGATAATCAACAAACCGATTTTTTTCAAAAAAAACTATGCAGGCAATTATTTTTGGATTGTTTTGTTTCCGAAAAGTTGGGCTTATGAATTAATTGAATTGTGGCATCCGCAATCAGTCTGGATGCAGGGCAGTGCTGTTAGCATTAGTTGTGATTTTGAGAATTATTTTGGGCGAAAAAAATATGCGTCAAACACTCAAGGCGCTTATTACGCTGCAAGATTGGCAGCGCTTGAATACTTAGATAAGATAAAACGGCAGGCATCTGTGTTAATTGTCAGGGAAATTCTGCCAGAGTATTGGGCGCCATTAGGCGTTTGGGTCATAAGAGAAACTGTGCGTGGTTGTATGGGTGAAAAATCTAAGGATTTGGAAGATTTAGATGTTGTATATGTAATAGAAAACGATTTGGTATGTAAAAAAAGCAAATGGCAGGATAAATCTTCGATTTTAAACCAAATTATAAAACAGAAAAGCATTATTGATTATTGAAATGCCTTAATTCAGATGATAGTACGAATCACACAACGACTCGATAAGTATTAATATATACAGAGTTAACTATGTGAACGTAGTAAGTTAATAATTAGGGTGTTTTAATGAAGGGAATAGAAAATAATGCGCAGAAACAGACTCATTTAGATTTATTAAAAGATTTTTGGGATAAAATTACCCAGCATGATAAAGAAGAAGACGATGATTTATTAAATAGATATTTAACGGAATTTAACATAAGTTTAGATAGTCAATTTATACGACAAAAACCGAGCATTTCAAGATTAAATATAGATATGTTAGAATGTTATAAGCAAGTAATCACATATTATCTTGATAACATGTGTGTTGTAGACGAAGGAAAACATAGCAATGAAGGTATTCGTTTATCTTTTGTATTAAATGAACTATACCCTGAAATTAGTTCAATAAATAAAAAAAATATACAAACGAACATTACCCGTAAAAGAGATCAAAATTACAAACCAAGAATTTTCTCGCCAGTATTTGTTGGCATTATTGAACGTGTAGATATCAACTCTCGTCGTAAAATGCCTGGTATATATCAAATAACCAATCGTGAAAATGCAGAAACATATATAGAATTTTTGGAAGAAATAATTAGAGTTAATGATGTGCTAAGCAATAAACGATACTAGTTAGGAATGCAAATATTGTGATTGAAATATTTAACAGAAGAACAATTATTTATTAAATAATTTACGGCAACTTAAAAAGGATACATCAATTATTAAAACAAATTACGCACAGCAGTATAAGTTTCGTTTATTGACGGCATATCTGATGGAACCGAATTTGTAAAACCATAAATTGTATCTAGTGAAATAGAATCAACATTTGCAACATATAATGCGCTCGCCACAGTAGCAGTAGCTAATAAACCCAATCCCACAAGACTACCATAAAATTGTGTTTTTTTTGAAAATCCCATAAATAGCACATATAAAGTATAATTATAACAATAATTTTTTCTTAAAATAAAAATGCGCGAATAAGACACCCACAAACATTAAGAAAAAAGCAAAAGGATAACCAAATGGGGATGATAATTCAGGCATATAGATAAAATTCATACCGTAAATACCTGTAACCAACATAGGTATCATGACATATGATGCAAGTACAGTAAGTCGTTTCATGGCTTCATTTACTTCATTAGAAGATAATGCGAGATATAATTGCATAGCACCGGAAAGTCGTTCTTTATACATTTCTTCGCGGTCAATCAAACGCATAATATCATCATAAATATCTCTCAAATAAATTCGTGTATATTCTCTAACTACTCCGTCTTCTTCTTCATCTCTGGTAAGTGTTAAAAGTATATCGCGTTCGGCAACTAATATACGATGTAAATCAAGAAGTTCTGATTTTATATCCATAACATCCGTCATAGTTTTTGGATTTGTGTGTGATATAGCATTTTTTTCTAATGTATCTATGGCATCATCATACTCTTCTATTTCGCGATAATAACCGGCAATTAAATGATCCAAAATCTTGTAAAATATAAAATCTACAGATCGGGTATTAAATTTTGAAAAATATTCTTTTACTTTTTTTAATTCTGTTGAATTCGTATGATATGTAATCAATATGTTTTTTGAAAGAATTAAACTCATCTGACCGTAATTTTTGGCGCGTGGGGGGTATGTTTTAAAAACGCAAAAAACAGCTTTTGGATATTCTTCAATTTTTGGTTTTGAATCCTCAAGACAATCTTCTAATACTAATTGATAATATTGTGGAAAAATAGTTTTTAGAATTTCTTCTAAGTGTTCTTTATTACCTGAAGATAAATCGAGCCATACTTTTTTTTTGCTTTTAATTAACTCTAATGCCTTTTTTTTATCAATATTTTGTAAATATTCAGGTTTCTTGTCAAAAACAATTACGTCTATCATGTATGCTTATTGGCGGTATAGGTTTATATTGTTTTTTGGTAATGTTGCAAATTTACAGTTAATTAAATATTTGAATGTGTGGAAAAATAGATTATTAAAATGTGGATTTTTCAAAAAAACAACTATAATAATCTATATTTGACTTGTTTTTATTCCAAATTCCATTTAAAAAATATTTTCCAGAAAATATTTTTTGATTATTTAAGTTTGCGATAACTTCTGTTGTTGATTGAACGGCACGACCGTATGCAAAAACAAAAAATATTTCTTCTTTCATTTCTAGGTGTTTTATAATTTCTTTTTCAATTTCTTTTTTTGAATGTTCTGTTTTAATAAAGGATGCAATTCGATCCCAATTTTTAACAATCTCTTCGAATTCCGTTGTTAAATCTAAAATATTGTAATTTTTACGCATTCTTAAATCTACGAGATATTTGACAACATTTTCTAATTCACCCGTAGATGCAATAGTCATAACTCTAATCCCAAAACGATCATATTTACTATATACTTCCGCTCGTATTCGATGGCATTATTACCGATGACATTGCCACAGCAAGGCAATTCGTTGCTGGTGTCGATGCCAGTTCGGTTCTGGTCAATGCCTCAACCCGTCTCTCCGGCGGCGGGGACTATGGCATGGGTGCCGTCGTGGGTATCAG
>WSZW01000109.1 GCA_013139905.1 archaeon | reverse complement strand
AAGGGTCGTAAAAATATATAAATATTTTTGTTTATTTCAAAATTATTCTAGATAAATTAAGATATAATATATTAATTAATTAAAATCATACTAATTTTAGTACAAAAATTATTCTTTTTTATTGAATACGCGAATTTTGTTTATTTTGTTATCTTGTGCGTCTTCAATTATTACATTTATATTTTTTAATTCTATTTTCTCGCCTTTTTTTGGTATTCTACCAAGATTATTTATAATATATCCTGCAACGGTATTAAAATGATCATCTTGTATATTGGTTCCTATTTCTTTATTTAAATCTTCAATAAATATTTTTGCATCAATTATGTAACTATCACCGTTACGGCGAATCAAGACTTCTTTTTTATCTGTTTCATCATATATTTCACCAAATATTTCTTCAATTAAATCTTCCAGCGTTACTAAACCTTCAATTCCTCCGGAATCATCAACAACAATTGCCATGTGCTGGCGTTTTTTCTTAAATTCCTTTAATAGAAGATCAACTTTTTTTGTTTCCGGGATAAAAAATGGAGGACGTATTATTTCTTTAATTGAGGTTATATCCTTATTATTTGTTATTTTTTTAAGCAAATCCTTAGCATACAAAATACCAATAATATTTTCTACATCACCATCATACACAGGGATTCGAGAATATCCTTTTTCGGTAATCATTCGAACTGCATCCTTTGGTTTGGTTGTTACACTTATAGAAAACACATCAGTTCTTGGTATCATTATATCTTCAACGCGTTGTTTGGCGAAATCAAAAACATTTCTAAGCATTTCTTCTTCGTCTTTTTTTATTACGCCTTCTTGTGCACCCAATGAAATTGTGGTTTTAAGCTCTTCATAAGTCACTAATTGTTCTTTATTGGTATCTCCGGTAATTTTCATAACAAAACTAGTTATTTTTTCTAAAATCCAAATCAACGGAGATATTATTGTGCTTAATATTTTGATTGGTTTTGCCACTAAAAGTGAAATTTTAAGCGCGTTTTTATGTGCGTATGTCTTTGGAGTTATTTCACAGAAAACAAGAATTATCATTGTAAGTACTCCTGTTACAATTCCGACTGATGCGGATCCGAAATATTCTATTGCAAGCATAGTTGTAAGTGCAGAAGCGCTAATATTTACAATATTATTTCCGACAAGAAGTGTTATTAAAAGCCGATGCGGGTCTTCTTTTAATTTTAACAGTGTTTTTGAACCTCGTTTTTTTTCCTTAAAACTATTTCTGGCTTTTATATCGCTTAGAGAAAAAAGAGCAGTCTCTGCACCGGAAAATAAAGCAGACAATACTATTAACAAAAAAAGTACAATTAAACTAAAATCCATCAAATATCACGATATTATAATTACAGTTAGAACATCTATATATTTGTTACTGTATTTTTTACTATAATTAGTATTATTCTCATTATATTTCTACACTCATACTTCTTATTTAAAATATTTCGCGTACTAATTATGATTCCTTAATGTCACCACCGATAGATATATAAACATCAAATACTATTAGAACTACATCTAAGTGATAAAATTGATTGTTATGAAAAAAATACAAATAAGTTTTATATTGACCATGTTTGTAGCCCTTATTTTTTTTAGTCCTTCTGCTTTTGCTGCAAACAGAATAGATGTTACAAGTATACGCTTTAGCGACACACAACCAACAATTGGTGATGTTGTGCGCGTTGATTTTGAATTTGATGTTGATGCAGACAGATACTCTAAAGTCAATGTATATCTATCGGTAGATGGCAAACTATACGAAAAAAGAGTCGAAACGCTTAGAGACGGCGATTATAAACGATCTTTATATATCGATACTTATGACCTTGAACGCGGCACATATAATGTTAAAATAGAAGCAAAAATATATGATGAAGACGGGCGCGTAGATGATACCGACACCAAAAACAAATATCTTTATGTTAAAGGCGAAATAAAAGATTCAAGAACATGTTATCATTATTATGATGATTATTATACGGATTATTATTATGATGGCTACTGCTACACATATACACCAATAGTAAAAACTACAAGCACAAAATACCATAACATAGCAATAAGTCAAATTTCTTATGATCATTCAGCTTCAAAGTATGATAGAATTCCCATAAAAGTATATATTAAAAATAGTGGAGATTATACCGAAAGTGTAAAAATCACAGTAGAGATTGACGGTGTTACAAAAACAACAGATAGAGAACTAATCTATTCAGGTGATGAAAGCGCTAGAATTGTTTATTTTACTGCACCTGCAACCTCAGGAACCCATACAGTAAGAATTAAAGCTACAAGCTATTATGATGAACATATTATTGAAGATTTCTTAGATGTACAAAGTAAAACCGTATCTATGAACATCAATCCAAAAACTGCTAAAATGGGCGAATGGATACATGTATATGGGTATGCTATGGATGGCACCCGCGGAATTACAACTCCGGTAAGCATCTATAAGGATTCAACATATATCGAACAAGTATCAGTAAAACCGACAGGATATTACTCAGCATATGTGCGATTTTATGAAAGTGGAGAACACATGATTAGAGTTCGAGCTAGCGGTATTGAAAAAACAAAACAAATTTATATTGAATATGTTGCTCCGGTAACACTTGTAACTGAACCTACGACTGAAATTACTACAACCACTACAACTACAACAGAAACTGTTCAGATAACAGAACCGGAGACTACAACAACTGAACAAATAACACCGCAAACAAATATTACAAACATTAATGATAGCTATAATACGTACAATACCACCAACATCAC
>WSZW01000177.1 GCA_013139905.1 archaeon | reverse complement strand
TCTGAAGAATCAACCAGAACAGGACGACAATTATCATAAAAAGTAATTTGTTGAAATATAGAAAATTCCTCAGCAGGTATTAATTCCATATCAGCCCATGTTTCAGTAGCAGAATCATAACAATTAGTATAATTACCTAGTGAACAGCGTACACATTCAGAACCCCCAACAGAACCTACTTTTTTAAATGCGAGGGGTAAACGAACCCCTAACGATGTGGCTTCTGAAGATAAAAGATATCGTTGTCGTTCTATTTTATGTTGTAACCATGCTATTTTTTGACGTTGTAAAGAAAAATCAGGGGCTAAATCAAGATAGGCATCTAAAACATTATTAGTTGCCAAATCATTATAATCTACCCCCGTAATAACATACGCATCTTTTTGAGAATCACAAACAATAGTACCTTTACCTGCAAGGAGAAGACTATTAATAAATGGAGATATTAAAGCAATTAACAAAATAAACAATAAGAACTTTACCTTTCGCGGTATATATTCTATTGGACTAAATGTATCAAATATTCCCATATTAAACAACTATTTCCACATAATAACAACTGTTGATAATGCCATTAATAGTAAAAGAAACATTAAAAATGTTGCGAAATTACCATATATCGAACTAGTTAAAATATCCCATAATACTTGAATCTGAACATTTATAATGCACCAAGCACCCTCATTGTATTCGCGCCCTTCGTCAGTACATACATCCCAATTATAATAATTTGAAACATAAGCACCACTATCACCAGATATCGCTCTCTGATTACCATCCAAATTCCAACCTAATCTTTCAATCCATTCATAAGTATATATTTGATTTTTATAATCTTCATCACTAGAATAAAATGTACTTTTAGTTGTAAATGTTTCAATGTTATCAATAATCATTTCAGAATAACAATAACCCGCATTCCACGTATCCGTATCTAATTTTAAATTGTCATATACGGCATCATCCCATTCAAGCATAAAATCCGAATTATTCATAGATTTATTGAACGCCCATTCAAGATTCCCTGACGTATTTGTAAATGTTTCTGCAAACCAATCAATATCTCTACATTCACCACCGCTAGATACGGTAGTATTTGTTGCTCTAACACTATCTAAATCTATAGACCCTCTTGAAGAACCAAAACAAGTACCGCCAGTAATTTCAAATTCAAATTTAACTTCGTCAAATGAAATAGTAGATTCTACCGAATAAGATTGTGGGGCAGTTGCAGGAGTTATACTTAAAGTATCTAATAAAGTCCATGATGATTCGCCTTCTCTTACGGATATATTAACGGTCTTATTAATCTCACCGAAACAAAACACACCATCCGATTCAGATTTCCAAATGATAGAAATAATACTTTCATTATTAAATACGCCAGACAATAAATCATCCCATGAATTAATTGTAACCGTACCATTATTATCTGATTGTTCATCATCGAAATAACGTAAATAACTACCATCAGTATCATGTAAATGTTCTTTTATTTGTTTAAAACCCCAATCATCACTAAAAGCAGGATAGATTGTAGTTGTAGCACCATAATATTTCTGAGAACCATAAACACTCGAACAATCCGAATCAGTATTACAATATTCACTCATCATAGTCATAGCCAAATATTTTATATTTTTTGAATCATCAAATCTAGGCACAAATGTTCCGATTTTAGAATTATATTGCCATGACCCAATTTTTTTCCAAGAAAAAACATTATATGAATCATCAAGATAAACATACCAAGTATTCAATCCTAATTTAAATCGTTGATTATCCACATCAAAATCAATATCTAAAGTATATGGAGTATTTATAGAATAATCACCTAAAGATTTATAGGAATATCCATCATAATAATAAACTTCGTTGTTATAAAACATAATTAATATTTGAACTTGACCGTCTGAATCAGTTAATAAAAAATATTTAGGATATATATCTGAAATATAAACATCTATCGAAACTTGTGCTTCAGCTTGTGGGTTAGTAAACAATTCAATAATTTGATATCCTTCTTTTTGCGCTATCTTATTAAAATTATCTTTAGCATCATTCTCATAACTATCACTTGAAAAATAATTAATTATATCCGTTGTAACTCTATACATCTGCCAATCAGGAGTATTTTCAGTTGATAAAATTCTATCTAAATCAAATGCAAATGACGGTTTTATATTTAAATCTGTTGAAGAATAAATATGATTATTTAAATTATCTGAAAAAGAAAAACATTCTTTCGTCACCGTATCATCTTCAGTATAACAATAATCTTCTTCTTTAGAATTAAGCGTTAAAGATAAAAACGTATTAGCACCTTCAGAATCATAACACGTTACAGTTAAATTAGTATTATAATTATCATATTGAGTAAAATAATTATTAAGATAATCCCATGATTGAATATAACCATAGGGCTTAGAACAAGTTAATCCTTTTCCGCAAGGTTCATAAGTTTCATTAGGATATACCGTAACAGATATATCATTTATTTGATAAACCATACGGTCAAAATTTGAATCATTATAACCATACCAATTAGAAAAACAAGCAAAACTAGTAATATGTTGAGAATTAATGCTCGGTGCATTATTATCCGTTGCAGGAATTATAATCTTAGGAATCATAATAAAACTATCGGGTTCGGTTGGACTATAAAAACCAACACCTTCATCAACAACAGTAGTATCACAAGCGGTTGTTTCAGTATAACCTGACGAACAATTATTTAAATCATAACACATTCTTTGTTTTATTCGTTCATCTTCTTCAATAAAACAAGAAGACCAAGCAGAACAAGTAATATCAGGAGTACAAGGAAATTCAGGATGAAATTCTAAATTAGAAATATACGGCAAAATATTTCCTGCTTGAGAACCAACCATAAAGTCAGGGTCTGTAACATCATAAACGGTTTCCCTAAAAAAATCAAAAAATCTAATATTTGAATGAACGCCCGTCAATGCTAAAGGTAAATTATAAGAACTATCATAATCCCAATCAGGATTTGTCGAAGTTCCATTATTTTCATAATAGGAAATACCCGCATAAAAATCTAAAAGCCCATCATTATTCAAATCTACAAAATTTGAAGTAGAAACACTCGCAGGAATATATATGCTATTATTAAGAGTCCATGAAGGGCTTGTTATATTACCCGTATTCACATACATATACTTATCAACACTTGAGTGTCTATCATTAATAAAAACATCAGTTAAACCATCCCCATTTATATCTCCAAAAGTCATAGTATGTTCTGAACCTGTTATTGTATTAATATCCCAAATAGATTTTCTATACCACGAGGGAGAATATACAGTTCCATTATTTTCCCAACAATAAAGCCCCCCCGAATTTGAACCACAAGAATAACAAAAATCCATATCACCGTCATTATCAAGGTCTGCAAAATCTCCTGCGGTATTGAATGGCGAAGACCCGTCACAATCAATATATGGAATATCCCAATCGCTGTTAGAATACCACACAGGTTCAGTTATAGAGCCGATATTTTCTAAAGCATCTGAATAATGTAAAGCATTATCCCAATAAGTAACCATCATATCAACATCACCATCATTATCAAGGTCTGCAAATGACGGAGAAGCATAGTTTGTAAACCCAACAACATCAAAATTATAATTAGAATAATAATAATTTGGATTTTCAATTTCATAACCATTATAATAAATACGATTAAACCCACAATCATTTCCAACAGCACAAATACATTCAAATGTTATTGTATGATTTAAAGTATCCGATATATTCGTATCAAAAAAACCCGTTTTACAACCTGAAGAACCTGTTATTGTATCCCCTATATAGTCCCCATCAACATAAATCTTAAAATAAGAATACCCCGAAGAATAAGATACATGAGTTGAATAATTAACTATCGATGCCCCAGAATCCATGCGGAGTGTGAAAGTTACATTATCTAATCTATCTACAGTAGGAACGAAAAAATAATCACAGGTAGTTGCAGAACTACCAGAAAACGCATCCCTGCCGTATTGTTCCCAATCGGCTTCAGCATTACCTATTACGGAATAAGGATTAATAGCATAAGCATTTCCAATAACAAACAAAAAACAGATTACGAATAACATATATTTTTTCATAATACCTTTTTGAACAGTTGTATTGATAAATTTTCGCATAAACATCACAATAAAATCCATAATAATAATATAATCTCATAAATTATTAAAACAATATAAAATATAAGTACCACAGATAATAAAAATTTAAATAATTTGAAAGATGTATTTAATTCATAGTTAGAATTTTTATCAATAGAATCAAACATAATATATCCTAAAATATATAAAAAAATAGAAAATAATGATTTCAACAAAATTGTAGATATAAAAACGCCATAAATATTTATCGCGTAATTTACGAACGGATTTAATTCATAAATAATACCTGTTGAAAGTCCGATATATGTAAATATACCATCAAACAAAAATAAAAGAATAAATAAATTATAATTTCGTCTAAGTTTAGATAAATCTACCATACATTTTTCAACCCCGTAAAAAATAAAATTAAAAATAGCAATAATATAAACGCCATAATAAAATAAGCAGAGTTACCAATCGCCCAAACACTTAACGGTGCAACACCAGACATAGATTGATAAACTACAGTCACATTTTTTTGAAATATACCGCTTTCGTCACCATCTTCAGTAGAACATATAACTTCATAAACATATTCTGAATCAACATATAAATTTTCAGAATTAAAATATACATTTACTAGGTCTCCAAAAGATGAAAAAGAATCAACAACACCTATTTCTTCAATATATACGGCTTTTGGATTAGTTTGAATTAAATTACCATCTGAATATATATGCGTTATACAATAAAAATCTTCAGAAACATTTTGTTGAACGAGGTCACAAGCAGTATAAATAGAATTAGTATCTTTACTAAATATTTTATCAATAATCCCAGTTAAAGGATTAGGATTAATAAAATGATACGAACCCAAATCACAATTAAGATTAACTGCGGTAACAGGTGTTACCATAACTAAGCAAAGTAATAGTACCACCATTATAAATTTAGTAACGTCAGTTACTAAATGTAAATATTTATACAGCATCATCTTTTTTTCAACCCCGAAGAAATTAATATTAATACTATAACAATTAAAAAGAATAAACCAAATAAATAACCCATGTTATCTATACTCCACACACCAAGAGCCATCGAATTTGCTATCTTTCTATATTCAATACCTACCGATTTATTGAACGCCCCATAATATAAACCACTCGAAGAAATACATTCTACTTCATAAGTATAATTAGATTCAGACATTAATTTTTCATCAGTAAAATATACATTAACATAACTACCTGTAGATTTAAAATAATCAACAATACCATATCGTTTAATTGTAGTTCGTTTAGGATTGGTCTGGATTAATTTAGTTTCATCTTTTTGATTAAATTCATCATTCCCGTAAACATGAGTCATACAATAATAAGATTCTGAAGTATCTAGTTCACAAGACCACCTTAAATCATCATCATCTAACGGATTCAAAGAAATATAATGATTATCCGAACTAGAACACGTTAAATCTCTTAAATAAGCCCCACCAGTAAAATTAATCGTAAAATATACGGACTGAGTATCATTCAAACCTGCAAAGTCTACTGCAAGAATATCCAGAAGATATACATCATTGCGTTCAAAACCTATTAAAGTTGTATTCGGAGTAAATAAAGCCCAATCAGAATAATCTACAGAATAATACCATTCCGCGATTGATTCATCAGCAGATACATTAACATCTATTGTAGTTACATTATACGTAGTGTTAGTAGGTGACGAAATTATTATTGAAGGGTTATTATTATCTATCCTGATAAATCCTGCACTAGTTCTGTTTGTTGTATCTTCACCATTCTTTACAGAAACAAGTAATCTATAATCATTATCAGGTAAAGTTGTTGTATTCCATTCGTAAGGACAATTTCCAAAACCAGAAGGTACAGAATAATCAACTAATAATGTAGTATTCATTGTAGTATCATTATTTAACAAATAAAAGGTACAATTAACAGAATCGCCTTCATTATCAGCAACACTAGAATTTAACCAAATAGTTCCTGTTTCTGAAAAACCATGAATATCATAATAAGTTACCAAACCGCCAGTAATAGTATCAGTATCTATTGCAATTGCAGGGGGTTCATTAGGAACATCACCATAAAGATTAAACTGAAAATCATTAAGCAGATTACCAATATTATCAGATACAGTTAAATTAGCTTCGATTTGTGCATTATTAAAATAATTAACATAAGTATTAAATTCCCACCCTGCATCATTCCATATAGTTACCCCTGTAGATGATACAAAAGAATAACCATTATCTACATTGGTATAACTTGCATCCCAATCATTTTCTGCGTTAGTACAATCAGGGCAACTACCAATCGCATACATAATATCGGTTACTAACATATTTCCCAAATAACCAGAACCGTTAGTTGTTGTTATTCCGTTCTGATATCCCATACTATCAGGTATTGAAGTTATTGGTGAAAATGCACCAACGTCTAAACATTGCGGGTCATTTTTCCAATCAGTTCTATCCGCAAATTTATTACATAAAGTTACTAAAAATGGTGCAGTTGTACCTGAAGAATTATCAATCTGCAAATTATATTTAATTGATTTATTCGCACCAGTTGTATGATTTTCATAACGAGTCATAATAATATTATTTCCACGAATCCCATAAGTTCCGTCAGTAGTAAAATTATCAACGTCATAAGATGCCGTATATTGCATATATTTATTTTTATCAGTAAAATTATGATAGATACGCTCAGAAGTAGAATTAATAGTTATATTTGAACAAGAAACATTACGATAACCATTAGCATCTTGACGAGAGTCTATAGAACCATTAATATAATTAAATAATGGAAGTTGAATATCATTATCAAAATTTCGATAATATATAGTACAATCACTCACATTAATCCCTGCGGAATCCGTTACATTCCAATTAATAGTAACGCTCTTATCTAATGAATATGTAAAATTAACAGACATATTATTGGAATCCCATTTATAAAACGCATCAACTGTTGGCGCATATATATCAACATAAAAATATTCAGTTGCAGAACCAATAAGACCTAAAGAATCATAAGCGTAAATTGTAATATTGTTAGAACCGCCATAAGCACTTATAGTTTTATTAATATTATTAAAATCAAAACCTTTAATGTTAGAACCTGAATTAGTACCAATAAGAAGATTATATTTACCATCCATAAAAAATAATTCGGGTGCAGAACTAATACCTAAATCATAAAGACCATCCGTTACAGAATTATCACCTTGCCATGCAGAACCAGTCCAATTATAACCTGAAATATCTCCATTTTGGTCGCCTTGAAATAAATAATTACTACCCCATCGGTCAAAAAATGAAAATCTATTATTTATAGAACTCGTAGAAATACCTGAAATAATTGTTGAATTACTAATCCATTGAGTACCATTCCATTTAAAACCATATATAGATGAAGTATCACTACCATAAATTAAAAATAATTCAGTATCTAATTCAAATATTTCAGGTGAAAATAATAATGAAGTTGTTGAATTAGTTAAACCCCCGATAATAGAATCATCACTCTGCCAAGTTGAACCAGACCAATTATAACCTCTAAATTGAGTATACGTAACATCATACTGACCTAAAGTTATAGCATAATAGGTATTATTAATTAAGAATACGTCAGACGAAGCATAACGATAAAATATACCCAGACCTGAATCGGCAGAACTATCAGAAATCCATTGAGTTACATTCCATTTATAACCGTATATTTGACCGTCCCATGCACCGACAATCAAATAATTATTATTATCTCGTTCATAATATGAATATTCAGAATTAGGAACATTAGGTAAATTACTATATAATGATGAATTTAAAGACCATTGCATAATACTAAGATTATAATTCTCATTAATAGAATACCATGCATCCGAAATTAATTCATTTGCCGACCAATTCAGAACAATAGAGGTCGTACCGTAAGTTATATTTTCGGGTGAAATAATAGTTACATTAGGCGCAACATTATATGTTTCTTCCGCGCCGAATGAATATGTCGGTTCTGTTGCTGTGTATATCCGATAAAATATATTATCCATATAAAATATTGTTACCGCCCAATTAGGTCTATTAAATTTAATATTTGTAAAATCAGCAATAGAATTACTCATTGACCCGATTGTGCCATCTACATACCAATCGCCATCACCTGATACATGTTCTATTTTCATTTTATGCCATCCAACAGAACGAACAACACCCACATCCATCCAACCAATACCGTCATGTCTATTATAATTTTCAAGAGCAGTTTGATATGAATATCCAACTAATCGT